>NZ_JAKNRV010000690.1:0-1135 GCF_023072625.1 Pseudomonas emilianonis | reverse complement strand
CGCTGGGCTAGCGCCTCTTGCGAACACCTAAACCCAATTCGTAATAAGAATTTACCGCTGAGTACGATGGAGGCATAGTGGCATCATGGTCCGCCTGCTAAGTAGGGTTGCTCAACTGGGCCATGCTGATGGCCGGGCTGGAGCCGATCAGGTGAGTAGGGTCTTGCAGCGACGGCGCGGTGCCGAGCAAGAACGCCATGAGCGAGGTGATCATGATCGCGCTGGCTTCATAAGACACCGCCTCGGTGATCCACACCACCACGGCAAACGCGAGGATCGCCAGCATGCGATGGCCGGCCACCGGCAAGTCAGCGGGTAGCGGCAACAGCAGCACCCCGACCATGACCAGCACGGCGACAACCAGGCCCAAGGGCAACTTGAAGGATGCAGCGGTTGTTGCGGGGGCGCTCATGGGGGGTCTCCGTCGGCCATCAAGTCAGGCTGGGAGCATGGCGCAAAATGTCGCAGGCGGTGTTGACAGGTATCAAACTTCTAGGCCAACAACTGACTCAACACGGCCCGTAACTTCCCGGGCTTGACCGGTTTGTTCAACAACGGTGCGTCCAGCCGCCGCAGGATGCGCCGGCACTGGTCGGTGCGGTCGGCGCTGATGATCACGGCGGGAATCGGCTGGGCGAAATGCTCGCGCAGGTACTTGACCACCTCACTGCCCACCACACCGTGGTCCAAGTGGTAGTCCGCCAGGATCAACTCCGGCGCCCTGCCCTGCAACGCCAGCAACGCGCCGGCCTGGTCGGTGGCCGTGACCACCTCGCAGCCCCACTGCCCGAGCAGCGCGCTCATGCTTTCGAGGATGCTGACCTCGTTATCCAGCACCAGCAGACGCCGCCCCGGCAGCGGGTTGCCGGTGGTCGGTTGCACCGGCAGCTGGCTGATGGCCAACGGCATTTCTTCGCTGATGGGCACTTCGATGCTGAACATCGACCCGCGTCCCGGCCACGAGCGCACCGCCACCGGGTAACCGAGGATCTCGGCGATACGTTCGACAATCGCCAGCCCCAGGCCCACGCCCTTGCGGTCCGAGGCGCGGCCGACGTCCAGTTGGTTGAATTCGAGAAAGATCGCATCGAGCCGGTCGGCCGGGATGCCGCGCCCGGTGTCCCACACTTCCAGG
>NZ_JAKNRV010000068.1:0-19604 GCF_023072625.1 Pseudomonas emilianonis | reverse complement strand
CAGTTGATCGCCGGCAGCGTTTTCCAGGTAGCCGTCGGCAGTCAGGGTCAGTTGGCCGTTGCGCGAGTACACGGTTTGCGTGCCGTCGGAGAAGGTGAAGAAGCCGTCACCGTTGATCGCCAGGTCCGGCAAGTCCTGGTTGGGGTCGGTCGGATGGACAAACGGGTATTCCGCCGCCGTCACCCAAGGCTGCGAGGCCAGCGGCAGGCGATAACCCAGCGGCGAATCCCCCGGCACCAGTCGGCAATGGTTGTCGCGCAGGTACCAGCGCCCACTCTGCCAGCGGTCATTGGCGGCGGTGCGCGCCAGTGGCAGCACCTGGCCGATGACTTTATCCAGGCCCTGGCTGAACACTTTGCGCAGGCGCTCGCGCTCCAGCTCATCGCTCAGACGCGGGTCGAGGGCGGTAACGTTTTGCGGCAGCGCGCCTTCGCGCCACAGGTAGTAGAAGTTGTCCTCAAAGGCCGGGAACACAAACCGCGCCGGCAGCTTCAGGCGCTCGGCAACGCTGGCCAGGAAACGCCCGGCCAGCACGCCATCGGCGGCGTAATCCTGTTGTTCGTCGGCGATCAGCGCGCTGTTGTGCCAGATCGGCTCGCCGTCGCGGCGCCAGTAACAGTTGAGCGACCAGCGCGGCAGTTGCTCGCCGGGGTACCACTTGCCCTGGCCGAAATGCACCAGGCCTTTGGGCGCGTAGTGTTTGCGCATGCGCTGGAACAGCTCGGCCGACAGGCGACGCTTGTCCGGCCCCAGGGCAGCGGTGTTCCACTCGGCGCCGTCGGGGTCGTCGATGGAGACGAAGGTCGGCTCGCCGCCCATGGTCAGGCGCACGTCGTCCGCCAGCAGGTCGCCATCGATCTGCCGACCCAGTGCCTGGATCGCCAGCCATTGTTCTTCGCTGTAGGGCTTGGTCACCCGTGGCGCTTCCCAGATGCGCTCTACCGACATCTCGTGGGTGAATTCGCACTCGCACGGCTCCACCAGGCCACTGATCGGCGCGGCAGACGATGGATCGGGACTACAGGCCAACGGAATATGGCCTTCACCGGCGAACAACCCGGAGGTGGCATCCAGGCCGATCCAGCCGGCGCCGGGCAAATACACTTCGCACCAAGCGTGCAGGTCGGTGAAATCCACCTCGGTGCCGGACGGGCCATCGAGGGCTTTGACGTCGGCGGTGAGTTGGATCAGATAACCGGAGACAAACCGCGCCGCCAGCCCCAGGTTGCGCAGCAATTGCACCAGCAGCCAGGCTGAATCGCGGCACGAGCCGGAGGCGTTTTCCAGGGTGAATTCCGGGGTCTGCACGCCGGGTTCCATGCGGATCAGGTAGCCGATATCGGCGGCCAGGCGCTGGTTGAGGCCCACCAGAAAATCCACGGCCGGCAGCGGCGTGCGGTCGATACCCGCCAGGTAAGCGGCGAACTTCGGCGTCAGCGGCAAGGTTTCCAGGTACGGCGCCAACTCGCGCTGCTCGTCGGCGGCGTAACGGAACGGGATTTTTTCCGCGTAGGGCTCGAGGAAAAAGTCGAACGGGTTGAACACCGCCATCTCGGCGACCAGGTCGACTTCGATACGCAGTTCGTCAGTCTTTTCCGGGAACACCAGGCGCGCCAGGTAATTGCCCTGGGGGTCCTGCTGCCAATTGATGAAATGCTGCTCGGGCAGCACTTTCAGTGCGTAGGACAAAATCCGTGTGCGGCTATGGGCCGCCGGGCGCAAACGCACGATCTGTGGGCCGAGTTCAACAGCGCGGTCGTAGCGGTAATGCGTAACGTGGTGCAACGCGACATGAATCGACACGGCGGCCTCCTGCGAGCCAGGGCATGAACACAACGCGCGCAAGACTTATGCCAGAGCGGCGGTCATTGCGCTTTATCGTAAGACCCGGTGCAGTACAGCACCAAAACGGCGCCAACGTTGGTGCGATGGTGCAAGAGCTGCACATATTTGTGGCAGGGAGTGGGTGGGGTGGTATCGGTTTGGTGGGGGGCTGGGTGGGGAATCACCTCGGTTTTTTTATTCTGATTATTGCGCGCTCGTGTTTACGCCGCTTTTCAATGGCCACCATTACCTTCCCGCGCATATGGCGAAGTTCTACGCATTTGGCACGCATTTCTCGATGGCGTTTGCTGCGAAGTAGCAGCAGGCCGAGTACCGGCCAAAAGAAGCATTCAGCGTAAATGAATGGGTTCGGTGAAAAATGAAAGCCTGGCACAGCAACCAACAGGCAGACGATGAAAAGGCCATACATGCCCCAGACCCACTTAGGTCGCCCGTAGGCGATCATAAAATTGCAGAGCGTGATAAAGAGAGCTAACACCCTCCCGATATTTTCAGCAGCAGCATTCGTTAACGATGGGAAATAATAGTTTTCCACCAGCACGACAAGAGTAGCAGTGCCGAAAAGACTCGAAAAAATTACGCCGATAAACACAGGAAAGTAGCGCAAAAGAAAAGGGCGTATCGGTATGAGAGGTTTCCGTCCGAGAAGTCTCACTCACTACCTCGATTTCTTTATTCTGATTATTGCGCGCTCGTGTTTACGCCGCTTTTCAATGGCCACCAACACTTCCCCGCGCATACGGCGAAGTTCTACGCATTTGGCACGCATTTCCCGGTGGCGTTTGCTGCGAAGCAGCAGCAGGCCGAGTACCGGCCAAAAGAAGCATTCAGCGTAAATGAATGGGCTCGGCGAAAAATGAAAACCTGGCACCGCAACCAACAGGCAGGCGATGAAAAGGCCATACATGCCCCAGACCCACTTAGGGCGCCCGTAGGCGATCATGAAATTGCAGTGGGCGATAAACCAGGCCAAGACCACGCATGCACTTTCAGCAGCAGCGTTCGATAACGATGGTAAATAATAGTTTTCCACCAACCCAACAACAGCAGTACCGCCGAAAAACCCAGAAAAAATTACGCCGATAAACACGGGAAAATTACGGATCAGAAAAGGGCGAAGTGGGACAAGAAACCTCATTCTGGCAACTCCTCGTAAAGCCCTACAGCAATGGTTCGGATGTTCCCTGACCGCACGCTGCCAGCAACGCTCGATACGGCGCCAAGGGCATCAAGCACCTGCACGATGGTCCCACGTCTTACTTCGGCCGAGGTGTAGCGCTTTGGCATCTCTCTAGCCATTTGTTTCAGCTTGATCATTTTCCGGGTCATTTCCGGATGGTTGATACTCAGTAATTCCTTTGTGAGCTTTACCCGCTCCTGCCGACTCAGTCCTTTGAGTACCTGATGTGTGCTTTTCCCAGTCGCCTTTTTGATCATGCTGACGAATCGAATCGTCGACATCGCTGCGCTACCAGCACCTAACAACGAAGCCGTATCCAATCCGGCCGTTACGGCTTGGTACCACTGATTGTCATCCAGAGCGTCATTGCGGGCAGGGTCATTCATTTCATTTCGAGTCCGGCGAATGCCAATCACGCATTGAACCGAACTGGCTATCGCTGACGTATAGCCAATTACAGCAACCACACCAGTCGCCCCAAAGGTAAAAGGACTCAACGCCGAGCCCCCCAGTATCACCAACCAACTAATCACTGCCGAAGTACACGCCAAAGCTGTATTCATGGCCTCAAACGCCACCTGCGAGTCTCGCGGTTCATTCGCCAGTTGCCGAGCGAACTCCACCCGCCCGACATAGCTGGGCGCCTCGCGCAAAATCACATTCTTCGGCGCGATACTGCAAATCGGCTGAAATTCACGCAGCACAACCATCCGTAGCTGCGCGTCGAGGTACACCACGCCGGCACCGACGATGGCCGGATCAGCATCAATCGCCGCAAATAACTTGCGCAGATCAATGCTGTTTTCCAACCACTGCCGCGTCATGTAATTGGAACTGAGGAAACCGTCTCTGAATACGCTGGAAGTCATCCCTTTACTCCTGAGGTTCACAAGAGCGCAGAGGGTAAAGACTGCCTCCCCCCGAAAAATGTCAGAAGTTTCGCTTTATCCGGACAGATACTTCCTGATCGTGATGCAGCACCTTGTAAGCCATATCCCGAATAAGAAAAAGTACGCCCCGCGCCACTTCCGGCGCACACCAAAACAGGGAGCGACAATGGCAACTGACATGTTTTTGAAGTTGGGGGACATCAAGGGCGAGTCCAAAGACCAGGCCCATCGCGACGAAATCGAGATCAGCCGATGGGGCTGGGGCATGTCCCAGACCGGTTCCATGCATACCGGTAGCGGCGGTGGTGCCGGCAAGGTCAATATCGAAAACCTGTCCATCTCCAAGGTCATGGACAAGTCTTCACCCAACCTGATGATGGCCTGCTCCACCGGCAAGCATTACCCGGAGGCGCGGTTGGTGGTGCGCAAGGCCGGTGGCAGCAATGCCGTGGAGTATCTGGTGATCACGCTGAAGGAAGTCATGGTCACGTCCTACCAAACCGACGCGGTGACCAGCAGCGATGTGCTGACTGAGGTGATAGCCCTGAACTTCGCCACGGTCGAAGTCAGCTACCAGCCGCAGAAGTCCGACGGTGGCAAAGACGGCGGCGCGGTCAAGTACGGCTGGAACATTCGCCAAAACGTCAAAGTCTGAAACCGTGTGCCGAGGCTACAGCCCTGCCTTGGCCGCCTCCCGCAACCGCCGCACTTCGACCAACTTGCTCACCATCGACCGATAACCCTTACTGTTGATCAGCAGCAACCCGAGCAATGGCCAGAATAGGCTTTCACTGTAGATAAACCAGTGCGGCCGGTAGTGCAGCGTCGGCAGGACCACCAGCAGGCACGTCGTAAAAAACGCTACCATCCCCCACACCGCCCAGGCTCGACCGCGCACCACCAAAAAGTTGCTGTTGGCCACGAACAGTGCAGCCGCTATCACCACGAACCAGGACACGCTGGCATTGGTGGCCATGGGCACGTCGGCGAAATAGGTGCTGGCCACCAGGGAAATCGCCGCAGAACCGCCGAGACAACCGGCGAGAATCACCCCTATAAACGCGGGAAAATGTTCCAGCAAAAACGGTTTCAACGACGGAACACCACTCATCACTCGGCCTCTTCGTACAAGCCAATCGCGAAGGTCTTGGCCTGTTTGTAGTTATCCGAACGCTTCAAGCCCCAGACGCTCAGCCCCGCACTGAAGGCATCGCCCAATTGGACGTAGGTGGCGTGCTTGAGCTGGGTCGGCGTAAAGCGTTTAGGCAACTCGCCGCTCAGTTGCAGCAGCTTGCGCATCTTGTTCGACATTTGCGGGTCGGCCACTTTCAGCAGTTCTTTGGTGAGTTTCTCCCGCTCCTGCCCGCTCAGACCTTTCAGCACCTGACGCATGCTTTTGCCTGTGGCCGCACGAGCGACGTTGACCAGCTTGACTGTCGTCAACGCCGATGCGCCGACGCCGACCAAGGCGGCACCGTCGAGAATCTTGGTCGCCGCTTGGTACCACTCTTCGTTATCCAGGTAATCGTTCATCGCCGGGTTGACGATTTCGTTGCGTGTACGGAACCCACCGACCAGGCACGACACGGTGCTGGCCGAGGCGGCGGTATAGCCGATGGCCGTCACGACCGTGCTGGCTCCGGCGGTAAACGGGATGGCGATGGTACCGCTCAACACCACCAGCCAGCCAATGACCGCGCCGCCGCAGGACAAAGTGGTGTTGAAGGCTTCACTCACCAATCGCGATTCGCGCGGGTTGTTCAGCACTTGGTCGGCGAACTGTGCCGGGGCGATGTATTTCTGCGCTTCGCGCACAATGATGCGCTTGGGTCGAATGCTGCAGATCGGCTTGAACTCGCGCAGGGTCACGACGTTGAAGTCGGCGTCGATATACACCACGCCCGCGCCGACGATGCCAGGGTCGGCGTCGATGATGGCAAACAACCGGGGCAGGTTGACTTCACTCTCGATGCGCTGGCGCGCCATGAACTGCGAGCGGTTGGAGTCCATGCCGATGTTGAGCAGGGGGTTGCTCATGGGGGGGGTGTTCTTCCTTGAAAAATTGGGGATAGGACTGACGCTATCGGGGGCAAGCCCCCTCCCACATTTTGAATGTATTCACACATCTAATGTGGGAGGGGCGGTGCGACTTGCTTCCGATGGCGATTTAATGGGCGCCACCTTAACAAACAGGCTACCCACCGGCTAGAAAGCAAAACGCCAGCACGAGGCTGGCGTTTGGCATATTCAGGCTGCGATCAACGCGGCACCACCGGCTTGCGGGCTGGCTTGCCGCCCTTACCCTTGGCCGCATCAGCGCGTTCCTTGGCGGCCTGTTTGTTGCGCACCATGGCCGCAGCCTTGGCTTGTTCGCGCTTGTCCCACGGGTTGCTGCCGTCGCTGCCACGGGGCGGCAGGCCGGTGTGTTGGGTGAGGATCTTGGTGGTGGTTTCCTTGGCGACCTTGTGGCTGCCGGCCGGCGTCGAGTTTTTGCGACGCGCACTCTGGTAGCTGTCGGTGGCCGGCTGGTGTAACGGGATCAGTTGATCCTTGCCCGGCCCGATCAGGTCGGCGCGGCCCATGCGGGTCAGCGCTTCACGCAGCATCGGCCAGCCTTTCGGGTCGTGGTAGCGCAGGAACGCCTTGTGCAGGCGGCGCTGTTCTTCGCTCTTGACGATGGTCACCGATTCGCTTTTGTAGCTGACCTTGCGCAGCGGGTTCTTGCCCGAGTGGTACATCGCGGTGGCGGTGGCCATCGGCGAAGGGTAGAACGCCTGCACTTGGTCGGCGCGGAAGCCGTTGCCCTTGAGCCACAGGGCCAGGTTCATCATGTCTTCATCGGTGGTGCCGGGGTGGGCGGCGATGAAGTACGGGATCAGGTACTGTTCCTTGCCCGCTTCCTTGGTGTACTTCTCGAACATGCGCTTGAACTTGTCATAGCTGCCAATGCCCGGCTTCATCATCTGGTTGAGCGGACCTTCCTCGGTGTGTTCCGGGGCGATCTTCAGGTAACCACCGACGTGGTGGGTGACCAGCTCCTTCACATACTCCGGCGACTCAACGGCCAGGTCGTAGCGCAGGCCGGAAGCGATCAGGATTTTCTTCACACCCGGCAACGCACGGGCGCTGCGGTACAGCTGGATCAGCGACGAGTGGTCGGTGTTCAGGTTCGGGCAGATGCCAGGGAACACGCACGACGGCTTGCGGCACGCGGATTCGATTTCCGGGCTCTTGCACGCGATGCGGTACATGTTCGCGGTCGGGCCGCCGAGGTCGGAAATCACGCCAGTGAAGCCCGGGACCTTGTCGCGGATTTCTTCGATTTCGCGAATGATCGACTCTTCGGAGCGGTTCTGGATGATCCGGCCTTCGTGCTCGGTGATCGAGCAGAAGGTGCAGCCGCCGAAACAGCCACGCATGATGTTCACCGAGAAACGGATCATGTCGTAGGCCGGGATTTTTTCCTTGCCATACACCGGGTGCGGGACACGCGCGTAAGGCATGCCAAACACGTAGTCCATTTCTTCGGTGGTCATCGGAATGGGCGGCGGGTTGAACCACACGTCCACTTCACCGTGCTTCTGCACCAGGGCGCGGGCGTTGCCCGGGTTGGTTTCCAGGTGCAACACGCGGTTGGCGTGGGCATAGAGCACGGCGTCGCCACGGACTTTTTCTACCGATGGCAGGCGGATCACGGTCTTGTCGCGGGTCATGCGCGGGCTGGCCAATATCTGCACGACCTTGGCTTCTTCCGGGTCATCGACCGGACCCTTTTCCTGCTCGATGGCGCAGGCCTGGGTGTCCTGGGTGTTCACATAGGGGTTGATGATTTTGTCGACCTTGCCCGGCCGGTCGATACGCGTGGAGTCCACTTCGTACCAGCCCGCCGGCGTATCACGGCGAATGAACGCGGTGCCGCGCACATCGGTGATGTCTTCGATCTTGTGGCCCCACGACAGGCGCTGGGCCACCTCGACGATGGCCCGCTCGGCGTTGCCGTACAGCAGGATGTCGGCGGTGGCGTCGATCAGGATCGAGTTGCGCACCCGGTCCTGCCAGTAGTCGTAGTGGGCGATGCGGCGCAGGGACGCTTCGATACCACCGAGAACAATCGGCACGTTCTTGTAGGCTTCCTTGCACCGCTGGCTGTACACCAGGCTCGCGCGGTCCGGGCGTTTGCCGGCCATGCCGCCAGGGGTGTAGGCGTCGTCGGAGCGGATTTTCTTGTCGGCGGTGTAGCGGTTGATCATCGAGTCCATGTTGCCGGCCGCGACGCCGAAGAACAGGTTCGGCTCGCCGAGCTTCATGAAGTCGTCTTTGGACTGCCAGTTGGGCTGGGCAATGATCCCGACGCGGAAGCCCTGGGACTCCAGCAGCCGGCCGATGATTGCCATGCCGAACGACGGATGGTCAACGTAGGCATCACCGGTGACGATGATGATGTCGCAGGAATCCCAGCCAAGCTGATCCATCTCCTCCCTGCTCATCGGCAGGAATGGCGCAGGACCGAAACATTCGGCCCAATACTTGGGATAGTCAAATAACGGCTTGGCTGTTTGCATGACGGTGACCGGTGTTGAGATGAAAAATCGCGGGCGCGGAATATAGCACAAATTTTAACCAATTCCGACCTTTGCAGTAGGAATTAGAAAAGGCGCTTTTACTCGTCGTCGAAGTTATAGCTGCCCGGCGCAAGGTTTTCGAAACGGGTGTATTTGCCGATAAAGGCCAGGCGCGTGGTGCCGATGGGGCCGTTACGCTGCTTACCGATGATGATTTCAGCGATGCCCTTATGCTCGGTTTCCGGGTGATAGACCTCATCGCGGTAAACGAACATGATCACGTCAGCATCCTGCTCGATCGCTCCGGATTCCCGCAAGTCGGAGTTGATCGGGCGCTTGTTCGGCCGTTGCTCCAGGGAACGGTTGAGCTGCGACAGGGCAACCACCGGGCAGTTGAATTCCTTGGCCAAGGCTTTCAACGAGCGGGAAATCTCGGAAATCTCGTTGGTACGGCTGTCGCCACTGGAGCCCGGGATCTGCATCAACTGCAGGTAGTCGATCATGATCAGGGCGATATCGCCGTGCTCACGCACCAGGCGGCGGGTACGTGCGCGCATTTCCGAGGGGCTGATACCTGCGGTGTCATCGATAAACAGCTTGCGGTCGTTGAGCAGGTTGACGGCCGAGGTCAGGCGCGGCCAATCGTCGTCTTCCAGACGACCGGCACGCACCTTGGTCTGGTCGATACGCCCCAGGGACGACAACATCCGCATGATCAGCGATTCACCTGGCATCTCCAGTGAGTAGACCAGCACGGCCTTGTCGCTGCGCAGTACGGCGTTCTCCACCAGGTTCATCGCAAAGGTGGTTTTACCCATGGACGGACGGCCGGCGACGATGATCAGGTCAGACGGTTGCAGGCCGCTGGTCATGCCATCGAGGTCGGTGTAGCCGGTGGACAGGCCGGTGATGGCGTTGTCGGTGTTGAACAGGGTATCGATCCGGTCGATTGCCTTGGTCAACAGGTCGTTGACGCTGACCGGGCCGCCGGTTTTCGGGCGGGCTTCGGCGATCTGGAAAATCTGCCGTTCGGCTTCGTCGAGAATCTCTTCAGCGGTGCGGCCTTCCGGGTTGAAGGCACTGTCGGCGATCTCTGTGGCAATACCGATCAATTGCCGCAGCGTGGCCCGCGCACGGACGATCTGCGCATAGGCCTTGATGTTGGCAACCGACGGCGTGTTTTTCGCCAGCTCGCCCAGGTAGCCCAGGCCGCCGACTTGTGAAGTATGGCCTTCCTTGTCCAGTTGCTCGGCCAGCGTCACCACGTCGATCGGTGAGTTCTGGTCGGCCAGCCGGGCAATGGCGCGGAAGATCAAGCGGTGGTCATGCCGATAGAAATCACCGTCCGAGACTTGATCCAGCACGCGTTCCCAGGCGTTGTTGTCCAGCATCAAGCCACCGAGCACGGCCTGTTCGGCCTCGATGGAATGCGGCGGCACCTTCAGGGCAGCGGTTTGCAGATCGTATTGCTCAGGAGCTGAAATATCGTTCATGGCCACTTGGAATTAGGGGGTGTGTAAAAAAACAAAAGGCACGACCTGTAAACAGGATCGTGCCCGATGTTAACCGCCTGGCACGCGAGGTGCCAGTCAGTTAGGTGTTGCTTAAGCTGCTACCACGACAACGCGTACGGTGGCTTCAACTTCAGCGTGCAGATGCACGGCTACGTCGAATTCACCTACGTTGCGGATGGTGCCGTTCGGCAGACGAACTTCGCTTTTCGCAACTTCAACGCCGGAGGCGGTCAGTGCGTCAGCGATGTCGTGGGTGCCGATCGAACCGAACAGCTTGCCTTCGTCACCGGCGGTGGCAGTGATAGTCACTTCCAGCTCAGCCAGTTGGGCAGCGCGAGTTTCGGCCGAAGCTTTTTTGTCTGCTGCTGCTTTTTCCAGGTCAGCACGACGCTCTTCAAACGCAGCCAGGTTGGCAGCGGTTGCAGCGGTGGCTTTGCCGTATGGCAGCAGGTAGTTACGACCGTAGCCGGCCTTAACGTTTACTTTGTCGCCCAGGTTGCCCAGGTTGGCGACTTTTTCCAGAAGGATCAGTTGCATGTGAAAATCCTCTAACTTTTAACCTTCACCGTTCGCGTTATCGGCGTCTTTGGACGCGAGACGACCGCGAATATCAATCAGGCTATCGACAATGGCCAAGACCACGAATAACGGACCGATCAAGTGCATGAGCGGCAAGACCGTGACGTAAAACCCCACCAGCCAGAAACTGGCCAATTTTTTCTGCGCGACCAGTCCATGCAGCAAAGACAGCCCAGCGAAGAACAGCGGCACACTGCACAGCGGCAACAGGATCAAGGCGTTCCACCCGATAAGCGGAGCAACACACATGACGGCCAGCAGTGACAGCGCAACGCGCTTGGGGATTCGGATTGCGCGAAACTCGCGTCCGAAACCACCGGGGTTATACAACAACGCCTGCCAGTAGCGCCCAAGAATCAGGCACAACACACTAAAGATCTGCAACGAAACCGCTGTCGAAATGATCATCAGTGGAACTGTCAATGAAGCGAGAACTGCTTTCTGGTCTGCCGAGAGCTTCTCGTAAGACTCACCCATCACCAGCGGCATAACGTGTTGAAACGTCTGCGCCAATGATTCGATGAAGGAACCGAATACGGTTCCCAGGCTCACCGCACATAACAATCCCACGGCCGTGCTGGCCAGCAGCACGCGATTCCAGGAGTAACCGGCGCGTAAAACCAACGCCAGACCGCAAGTCCCGAGCAGCACCAAAAGGGCCGTTGGATCTTGCAGGAAGTGCCAGCTCACCAACACTGACAACACTCCCACACCCAGGACGCTCAAGGCGTCCGAACCGCGCCGCAGCAGCACAAGGCAAACCGCGGCGGCACTCAACCAAAACAACAACGGCAACACTGCAGCTCCAGCCACTACCAGAGTGGCCTGCACACGACCGCGCATGATGAACTCAGCTAAGGCGCGCATGCATTCAATCCCTTACTACTTGTCGACTGCCCGGTCTCAGCGGCCGTGGCTGTCGGTGTAGGCCAGCAGGGCCAGGAAGCGGGCGCGCTTGATAGCGGTGGCCAGCTGACGCTGATAACGTGCTTTGGTACCGGTGATACGGCTTGGAACGATTTTGCCGGTCTCGGATACGTAGGCTTTCAGAGTGTTGAGATCTTTGTAATCGATCTCTTTCACGTCTTCAGCGGTGAAGCGGCAGAATTTACGACGACGGAAGAAACGTGCCATTTGATAGGCTCCTTAAAAGGTCCGTGGATTACTCGTCAGCGTTATCGCTGTTGTCGCTGTCATCACTATCAGCGCTTTCAGCGCCTTCGTGCTCAGGACGGTCGCGACGCTCACGGCGCTCACTGCGGTTTTCTTCAGCCTTGAGCATCTCGGATTGGCCGGTAACGGCTTCTTCGCGACGGATGACCAGGTTACGGATCACAGCATCGTTGTAGCGGAAGTTGTCTTCCAGCTCGGACAGAGCCTTGCCAGTGCATTCAACGTTCAGCATCACGTAGTGAGCCTTGTGAACATTGTTGATTGCATAGGCCAGTTGACGACGACCCCAATCTTCCAGACGGTGGATTTTGCCGCCGTCTTCTTCGATCAGCTTGGTGTAACGCTCTACCATGCCGCCGACTTGCTCGCTTTGATCCGGGTGGACCAAAAAGATGATTTCGTAATGACGCATGAATGCTCCTTACGGGTTGTAGCCTGCCGCTCAAAAACGGTCAGACAAGGAGTGAATGACACTTATGGATCTTGCCGCAGGGAGGCACATCGGTGCCTGCCAGGAAGGCAAGGGGCGCAATTGTAGAGAAGGGGGAGGACGGGCGCAAGGTGATTGGTGATTATTTGAACAATCATCCAGACACCGCAAAACAAATGTGGGAGGGGGCTTGCTCCCGATTGCGGTTTATCAGTGACACAATGTGTGACTGCCTTACCGCTATCGGGAGCAAGCACCCTCCCACATTTTGCATCTATGCCAGACTCAAAATTACTTCTTGGTCTTGGCCTTGGCGCCGCGCTGGCGTCGGGCTTCAAACAAGCACACACCCGTCGCAACCGACACATTGAGGCTACTAACGCTACCGGCCATTGGCAGGTGAACCAGATAATCACAATGCTCGCGGGTCAGGCGACGCATGCCTTTGCCTTCGGCGCCCATGATCAGGATGGTCGGGCCGGTGAGGTCCTGGTCATAAATGCTGACCTCGGCCTCCCCCGCCGTGCCCACGACCCACAGGCCGCGCTGCTGGAGTTTCTCCAGGGTGCGCGCGAGGTTGGTCACAGCGACCAGCGGAATCACTTCCGCCGCGCCGCACGCGACTTTACGCACAACCGGCGTCAACGTGGCCGACTTGTCCTTGGGCACAATCACCGCCAGCGCACCGGCAGCATCCGCCGACCGCAGGCAGGCGCCGAGGTTGTGCGGGTCAGTCACGCCGTCCAGCACCAGCAACAGCGGTGCACCTTCGGTCCGGTCGAGCAGCTCGTCGAGCATCGCCTCGCCCCATACCTGGCTCGGGCTGACATCCGCGACGACGCCTTGGTGAACGCCTTCAACCCACACGTCCATTTCGCGACGCTCGGCCTGACCGATCGCTACGCGGTTTTCGTTGGCCAACTCGACCAACGCCTGCACGCGCGGTTCGCTGCGACCTTCCGCCAGCCAAACCTGTTTGACGCGTTTAGGGTGATGACGCAGCAGTGCTTCTACGGCGTGGACGCCGTAGATTTTTTCCAGACTCATGACTTGGCCTTAGGTTTACGCGGCCCGCCGCTTTTCGCGGGAGCCGAACCCGCTTTGGGCGGGCCTTTACGATGTTTACTGGGCTTGCTCGACGGTTTTTCCGCCCCTTGGGACTTTCCCCCAGACGCCGCTTTACCACCGCTTTTGGCTTCGCTGAGCAACTGCTGCTTCAACTCACGGCTCTTGCGCAGCTCGGCGTTTTTCGCCGCTGCGTCGCTCGGGCGGTAGGCTTCAGGAGCCTTGTCCTTGGCAGCCGGACGACGACCAGCCTTCGCCGGCGCAGGCTCGGTGGCGGCAGCTTTCGCAGGAGCACCCTTGCCTTTGGTGGCCGGAGCGGCGGTTTCGCTGCCACGCTTTTTACGGCCGATCGGCGCGGCGATGGTTTTTTCGGCCATCTCGAAGTCGATCTTGCGCTCGTCCAAGTCGACGCGCATCACGCGCACTTCGACGGTGTCGCCCAAGCGGAAGCTGCGACCGGTACGCTCGCCCGCCAGGCGGTGATGCACAGGATCGAAGTGGTAGTAGTCACCCGGCAAGGCGGTGACATGCACCAAGCCCTCGACGTAGATATCGGTCAGTTCGACAAACAGACCAAAGCCGGTCACGGCCGTGATCACGCCTGGGAACGACTCGCCTACGCGGTCTTTCATGAACTCGCACTTGAGCCAGTTCACAACGTCGCGGGTGGCTTCGTCGGCACGGCGCTCGCTCATGGAGCACTGCTCGCCGAGCTGTTCCAGGGCCGCTTCGTCGTATGGATAGATCCGCGCCTTCGGAATGGTCATGGCACCGGCGCGCTTGACGTGCGGGGTGTCCTGCCTGGAGTGGATCACGCTGCGGATCGCGCGGTGCGTGAGCAAGTCCGGGTAACGCCGGATCGGCGACGTGAAGTGGGTGTACGCCTCGTAATTCAGGCCGAAGTGGCCCTGGTTGTCGGCGCTGTACACCGCCTGGCTCAGGGAACGCAGCATCACGGTCTGGATCAGGTGGAAATCCGGACGGTCCTTGATGCTGGCCAGCAGTGCCTGGTAATCCTTCGGCGACGGGCCATCCTTGCCTTTGTGCAGGGACAGGCCGAGCTCGCCGAGGAAGGCGCGCAGTTTTTCCAGACGCTCCGGCGGCGGACCATCATGCACCCGGTACAGCGCAGGAATTTCGTGCTTCTTCAGGAATTCTGCGGTGGCCACGTTGGCCGCCAGCATGCATTCCTCGATCAGCTTGTGCGCGTCGTTGCGGGTGGTCGGGGTGATCTCGGCGATCTTGCGCTCGGAACCGAAAATGATCCGGGTTTCCTGGGTCTCAAAATCGATCGCACCACGCACATGGCGTGCGCCCAGCAGCACCTTGTACAGCGCATACAGCTGCTTGAGATGCGGCACCACACCGGCGTATTCAGTACGCAAGGCCTTGGCTTCGCTGGTCTTCGGCGCTTCCAGGATGGTGCTGACCTTGTTGTAGGTCAGGCGCGCCTGGGAGTAGATCACCGCTTCGTAGAACTGGTAGTCGGTCATTTCGCCGGTTTTCGAGATGGTCATCTCGCACACCATGGCCAAACGGTCGACTTTCGGGTTCAGCGAGCACAGGCCGTTGGACAACTGCTCAGGCAGCATCGGGATCACACGCTCAGGAAAGTACACGGAGTTGCCGCGCACCTGAGCTTCGTTATCCAGCGCCGAACCGATCTTCACGTAGCTGGAGACGTCGGCAATCGCCACGTACAACTTCCAGCCACCCGAGAACAGGCGCAGCTTGCCAGGCTTGGCTTCGCAATACACCGCATCGTCGAAGTCGCGGGCGTCTTCGCCGTCGATGGTGACGAACGGCAGATGGCGCAGGTCAATGCGCTTCTCTTTGTCCTTATCTTCGACTTCCGGCTTGAGCTTGGCGGCTTCCTTGAGCACGGCGTCAGGCCACACGTGAGGAATATCGTAGGTGCGCAGCGCGACGTCGATTTCCATGCCCGGCGCCATGTAGTTGCCGACCACTTCGACGATATCGCCCTGGGGCTGGAAGCGCGGGGTTGGCCAGTGGGTGATTTTCACCTCCACGAACTGACCGACCTTGGCGGCGCCATTGCGGCCCGGGGTCACCAGCACTTCCTGCTGGACCTTCGGGTTGTCCGGAATGACGAAGCCGATGCCGCCTTCTTCGAAGTAACGCCCGACGATGGACTCATGGGCACGGGACACCACTTCGACGATCACACCTTCACGGCGGCCGCGACGGTCCAGGCCCGACACGCGCGCCAGCGCACGGTCGCCATCGAACACCAGGCGCATTTGCGCCGGGCTCATGAACAGGTCGTCGCTGCCGTCATCCGGGATCAGGAAGCCGAAGCCGTCACGGTGGCCAGCAATGCGGCCCAGGATCAGGTCGAGCTTATCCACGGGCGCATACGTGCCACGGCGGGTGTAGATCAACTGAGCATCGCGTTCCATGGCACGCAGGCGGCGGCGCAGGGCTTCGAGCTGGTCTTCGGTGGTCAGACCGAATTCTTCAACCAGCTGCTCGCGGCTAGCAGGCGAACCACGATCGGCGAGATGCGCCAGGATCAGTTCGCGGCTAGGAATAGGGTTTTCATATTTTTCCGCTTCACGAGCGGCCTCGGGATCGAGGGACTGCCAATCGGCCATTAGAGAGTTTTCACCTTGTCTATATGCGGGTTAGTTTGGCATACGCGTATTGAAACGGGAAATTTCAGGCATCAACAAGCGTTTTAAAGCACTTTGTAGCCCCAAAGACGCACCTTGCACGACCATTGGCGAAATTTTCCAGGCTTTTTTCATGGCGGGGGTTTACAGCTCAAAAGCCACTCCGTATAGTGCGCGCCATCGACGACGGCAACGTTGTTGATGCTGCCCAGGTGGTGAAATTGGTAGACACGCCAGCTTCAGGTGCTGGTGATCGCAAGGTCGTGGAAGTTCGAGTCTTCTCCTGGGCACCAATTTCAAACTCAAGGTTCACCCTTGAGTCTCCCAAAAACCCGCGAAAGCGGGTTTTTGCGTTTCAGGCCTTTGATTTTTAACGCAAATCCCGATTTATTTTTTTGAATCAGGGGTTTACAGATCAAAAAGCCCGCCGTATAGTTCGCTCCATCGACAGCGGCAACGTTGTTTGATAATGCCCAGGTGGTGAAATTGGTAGACACGCCAGCTTCAGGTGCTGGTGATCGCAAGGTCGTGGAAGTTCGAGTCTTCTCCTGGGCACCAAATTCAGATCAAACCCGCGAAAGCGGGTTTTTTCGTTTCCGACGTATGAAAACTCTCCTACCGATTTCCCCCTCGTCCGCACTTGAGAAGTTTTATCGTTTATCCTTGCAACGATTTGTTGCACTCAAGCGAGGAAACTTCCGGATGATGATCCGCGACACCCATCTCAAGACATCCCTTCTGCGCGGCCTAAGCATCACTCTACTCGGCCTGACCCTGCTCTCGCCCACCGCCTATTGCGCCGACAAGATTTCCCTGACCCTGTACAACGGCCAACACAAAGAAGTCGGCGATGACCTCGCCAAGGCCTTCGAAGCCAAGACCGGCATCCACGTCAATGTGCGCAAGGGCAGCAGCAACCAGCTGGCCAGCCAGGTCGTCGAAGAAGGCGAGCGCTCCCCGGCCGATGTGATCTACACCGAAGAATCGCCGCCACTGAACAAACTCGGCGAGCAAGGCCTGCTGGCAAAAATCGACGCCAGCACGCTCGATGTATTACCCAAGGACTATGTCGGTAGGAATGGCGACTGGATGGGCGTGACTGCACGCACCCGCGTCGTGGCGTTCAACCCGAAACTGATTGCCGAGAAAGACCTGCCCAAGTCGGTGCTGGATTTCGCCCGCCCCGAATGGCAAGGCAAGGTCGGCTTCGTCCCCACCAGCGGCGCGTTCCAGGAGCAGGCCGTGGCGATCATCAAGCTGCACGGTCGTGAAGCCGCCGAAGAATGGCTGACCGGCCTGCGCGCCTTCGGCAAGGTGTACAGCAACAACATGGTCGCCCTCAAAGCCGTGGAAAACGGCGAAGTCGCCACCGTGCTGGTGAATAACTACTACTGGTTTGCCCTGAAGAAGGAAAAAACCAACCTGGACTCGCAGTTGCACTACTTCACCAATGGCGATGCCGGCGGCCTGATCACCGTGTCTTCCGCGGCCGCGCTGAAATCCAGCAAGCACCCGAAAGAAGCCCAGCAACTGCTGGCGTTCATGACCAGTGAAGAAGGCCAGCGCGTGATCACCAACACCTCGGCCGAATACCCGCTGCGCAAGGGCATGGAGTCCAATCGCGGCCTCAAGCCGTTCAGCGAACTGCAACCACCGAAAGTCACCCCCGCCGACCTGGGCAACGCTGAAGAAGCCCTGGACATGGAACGTGACGTTGGCCTGAACTGATGAACCCATCGCTCCCCACCCCGGCCTTGCGCGGGGGTTACAGCCCGCGACGCAAGCGCCCTTCGGTCTGGCTGTTGCTGCCCGTGTTGCTTCTGGTTGGCTTGAGCCTGCTGCCGCTGGCATACGTCGGGCTCAAGGCCTGGCAAGCCGGCTGGGCGGAAGCGGTGCATCTGCTGTGGCGGCCATATGTGTTCGGGCTGCTGCGCAACACCCTGGCCCTGATGATTGGGGTGACGGTGGCGTGCGGCGTGATTGGCCTGTCCCTGGCCTGGCTGCTGGAGCGCAGCAACCTGCCGGGGCGCCGCCTCTGGGGCGTGATCCTGTGCCTGCCGTTCGCGGTGCCGGCGTTTGTCAGCAGCTTTACCTGGGTGTCGCTGAGCGCCAACTTCGAAGGGCTCGGCGGGGCGATCCTGGTGATGACCCTGTCCAAATACCCGCTGGTGTTCCTACCCGTGGCGGCGACCCTGCGCAATCTCGATCCCTCCCTTGAAGAATCTGCGCGCACCCTGGGACTGAATCGCTGGGGCGTGTTCTGGCGCATCACTTTGCCCTTGCTGTGGCCGTCACTGCTGGCCGGGGCACTGCTGATCGCGCTGCATATGCTGGTGGAGTTCGGCGCGCTGTCGATCATCGGCCTGCAGACCTTTACCACGGCGATCTACCAGCAGTTCGAACTGGAATTCAGCAATGCCAATGCCGCGATGTTGTCGGCGGTGTTGCTGGCGATGTGCCTGACGCTGCTGTGGCTGGAGTTGCGCGTGCGCGGCAAGGGTCGACATGTGCGTATCGGCCAGGGTGCGGCGCGACATGCGGAGCAGGTTCGACTAGGCAAGTGGGCGCCGCTGGGGCAATTGTATTGCCTGGCGCTGGCGATCATCGGCAGCGGCATTCCGCTGGGGATGCTCGGCTATTGGCTGGCGGTAGGCTCGTCGGCCGCGTTCCCGGTGACCGAAATTGGCGAGGCGCTGCTGTCCTCCCTGGCGCTGTCGCTGGGTGGCGCGGCACTGTGCCTGGTACTCGCGGTACCGGTGGGGTTGCTGGTGGTGCGCTATAAGGGCCATCTGGCGATTTGGGCCGAGCGCCTGCCGTACTTGCTGCACGCCCTGCCCGGCCTGGTGATTGCATTGACACTGGTGTACTTCGCCTTGCATTACGTGCCGGCGCTGTACCAGACGTCGGCACTGTTGCTGATCGCTTATGCGCTGCTGTTTTTGCCATTGGCCCAGGCGCCGATTCGCACGGCCTTGAACAAGGCCGCACCGCAACTGGAAGAGGCCGCACGCACGCTGGGTGCGTCGTCGTTCAGTGCCTTTTGCCGGGTGACCCTGCCGATTATTTTCCCGGCATTGGGTGCGGCGTTCGCGCTGGTGTTTCTCGATGCGATGAAGGAATTGACGGCGACGTTGCTACTGAGCCCGACCGGGCTGAATACCCTGGCGACGGCCGTGTGGGCGCATACCTCGAACGTGGAGTTTGCGGCGGCGGCGCCTTATGCAGCGTTGTTGATTTTGGTGTCGGGATTGCCGGTTTATTTGCTCACAACTCGGATGTATTTGAGCCGCTGAAACCGCTATCGGGGGCAAGCCCCCTCCCACAGTTGACCGAGTTCCAGCTTTGGAATGTGGTCGAATGTGGGAGGGGGCTTGCTCCCGATAGCGGCGGCACAGACAACACTAAGCCCGGAACTGCCCCAGGCTCGCCTTCAACTGCGCCGCCAAGCCATCCAGCACCTTGCCACTGGCCGTGGTTTCTACCACAGCCTGCGCGGCACGCTCGGCCTGGGCGTGAATCACCTCGACCCGCCCACGCACCGCGTGTGCGCCCTGGGCTTGATGCTCAGCCGCACGAGTGGCCAGGCCAATCGCCGCGTGCACCTGCTCCACCGAGGCCTGCACCGTCTGCTGCAAGCGCACACTGTCGCGCAGCACCAGCAAGCCCTCGTTGGCCTGGCGCCCAGCCTTGCCGATGGTTTCGACCGCCTCGCGAGCGCCCTGCTGCAACGCCA
>NZ_JAKNRV010000689.1:0-1148 GCF_023072625.1 Pseudomonas emilianonis | reverse complement strand
CGAGCCCGCACCGATTGCTCCGCAACAAGAGCCTGCTGCACCCACGCTGCCGCCGCCGACGGAGGCTATTCCGCCCCTGCCGACGCCGTCCCAGTGACACCGACGGCCTTCGACGGGGCGGGGCTGATTGGCACCTGATAAATTCTTGCAGCGCTGCTACGTTTAATCCTGTAGTGCAGGAACGTCATGGCGCTGACATTTTTTCGTCATGACGGCACTTTAGGCTGGTCTTGCAGGTCATTAATCTGCAGCCGCTTTCACCCTAAAGGAGCTTAATATGGACGATTATCAGGAAGAGCTGCTCGAGTACCAGGCCTTTGAATGGGACCCTTTGGACCCCGCCGACGATGCCACCGAGCTGTAAAACCGGCTTCAGGCGGAATGCCGCTGACTGCGGCGAAATTCCCCTGGGGTCTGGTTGTTCCACCGCCTGAACGCCCGTTGAAAGGCTTGAGCCGAGGCAAAACCGAGCAAGTAGGCGATCTCGCCGAATGCCAGTTCCGTATCGCGAATGTAGGTCATAGCCAGGTCGCGGCGGGTATCGTTGAGGATCGCCCGGAACTGAGTGCCTTCTTCGGCCAGTTTGCGGCGCAGGGTCCAGGTTGGCAGCTTCAAGCGCGCCGCCACTTCTTCCAGGTCGGGCTCCCGGCCACCATTGAGCATCGGCCCGAGCAAACGGGTAATGCGCTCGCGCAGGCTGCGGGTGCGGGTCAACTGCTCCAACTCTCTTTCACATAACTGTAACAGCAGGTGCCAGGTGCTCGGGCAATGCTGCGGGTTGCGCAGCGCCAGGGTTGGTTGGCTCAGGCGCAGTTGATTGGCGTCGGCGCCGAAGTGGACCGGGCTGTCGCCCAACGCGCGGTATTGTTCACTGTAGTCCGGTGCCTCGAATTCGATCTCGATGCGCTGCGCCTGCACCGGTTGCTGGGCCAGACTCGACAGTTGGTGCAGCCAGCCGGCGATGATCGAGTCGACCACAAAGCGGTTATAGGCGTTGTAGGGGCTGATGGAATAGAAACGCAGCCAGGCGCCTTCGGCGTCTTCATAAAAGCTCGATTGCCCGCGATAGTTGGAGCCATACAGCGCTTCAAAGCGCGTGAGGGTGCGGGCCGCTTCGCGCACGTTGGGCGCCTGGGCGGCCGTGACGC
>NZ_JAKNRV010000688.1:0-1157 GCF_023072625.1 Pseudomonas emilianonis | reverse complement strand
TGGCGCCAGGCACCTTGCTGGCCGGTGCGCAAATCGATATTGAACAACCCCCGGGCCAGGCCTGGTGCCTGGATTGCGCCATCAGCGTGCCGCTGACCGAGCGCGGCGCTGGCTGCCCGCAGTGCGGCGGCTTCTGGCTGCAACCTACCGGCGGTACTGAACTGCGCATCCTCGACCTGCAGGTCGAGGATCATTAATCGTTTAATTTTGGAGGTACACCATGTGCGTCGTCTGCGGTTGCGGAACCGGGCATTCACACGACAAGACCGAAGCGCCAGCCACCGATAGCGATGTGCGGGTCGACGCTACCGGCGACCTGCATTACGGCGCGGGTGAGGCGCGGGTTTCAGTGCCCGGCATGAGCCAGGCCCGCACCATCCGCCTGGAGCAAGACATACTCGGCGAAAACGACCGGCACGCCGCACGCAACCGGGAAAACTTCACCGCCCACGGCGTACTGGCCCTCAATTTGGTGTCCAGCCCTGGTTCCGGCAAGACCACGCTGTTGTGCAGCACCCTCATGGCCCTGCGCCAGCGCCGCGCCGACTTGCCGCTGGCGGTGATCGAGGGCGATCAGCAAACCCGTCACGACGCCGAGCGCATCCGCGAAACCGGCGTACCTGCGATCCAGATCAACACCGGCAAAGGCTGCCACCTCGACGCCCGGATGATCACCGAAGCCTACAGCCGCCTGCCGCTGCATGACGCGCTGCATGCAGCCGGTCACGCGCATCAGTCGCCTGTGCATAGCCACGTTGATCAGCAGCCTCACGCCCACGTTCATACTCAACAGCATCAACACAGCCACCGCGCCCATGACGCCAGCGAGCCGGCCGGCATGCTGTTCATCGAGAACGTCGGCAATCTGGTCTGCCCCGCGCTATGGGATTTGGGCGAGGCGGGCAAAGTGGCGATCCTGTCGGTGACCGAGGGCGAAGACAAACCCCTCAAGTACCCGGACATGTTCGCCGCCGCGCGCCTGATGATCCTCAACAAGATCGACCTGTTGCCGCACCTGGATTTCGACGTGCAGCGCTGCCTGGACTACGCGCGACAGGTCAACCCGCAGATCCAGATCATCCAGCTCAGCGCCCGCGACGGCACCGGGCTGGATGCCTGGCTCGACTGGTTGCTGGCCGGCGCCCCCGAGGTTGACC
>NZ_JAKNRV010000687.1:0-1157 GCF_023072625.1 Pseudomonas emilianonis | reverse complement strand
CCGGCGACGTGGGCGGCCAGCTCGGCGTAGCTCAGTTGCTCGCGCTGGCCGTCTTCGCCGATGGCGACTACAGCGGGGTGATCGTCGCGACGGCGCAGCAGGTGTTCGGCAAAGTTCAGGGTTGCGCCGGGGAACCACTGGGCGCTGGGCATCTCGGCGTCTTCGATCAACACCGCGCTGGGCGGGCTGCGAAACTGCACGTCGAAAAACGTCACGAGCGCCTGCCAGAAGTCGGCTCGCTGATCGATGCTCCACTGGTGCAAGGCTGGATAGTCGCTGAGCTGCACGCTGTAGCGGTCATTGATAAAGCGCCGGAACTGGTCCATCCGGGTGTGGCGGATGCGTTCGGGGGAGGGTTGCCAGAGGATCTCGGACATACGCACGTCTCTTATTCTTGTACAGGTCTTCCAAACAATAGAGTTCCAATGTGGGAGGGCTTGCCCCCGATTGCAGTGTGTCAGTCAACACATCTGTTACTGGAGCACCGCCATCGGGGGCAAGCCCCCTCCCACATTGGATTTTCTGTGTTTGGTCTATTGAGCCAGCCAACCGCCGTCGATATTCCACGCCGCGCCGCGCACTTGGGCGCCGGCCTCGCTGCACAAAAACAGCACCAACTCGCCCAGTTGCGGCGGGGTCACGAACTCCAGCGACGGCTGCTTCTCCGCGAGCAAATCATGCTGGGCTTGCTGCGGGTCGACGCCGTTGGCGGCGCGGTCATCGATCTGCTTCTGCACCAGCGGCGTCAGCACCCAGCCGGGGCAAATCGCGTTGCAGGTCACGTTGCTGGTGGCGGTTTCCAGGCCGACCACCTTGGTCAGGCCGATCACGCCGTGCTTGGCCGCCACATACGCGGCCTTGCCCACCGACCCCACCAGGCCATGCACCGAGGCGATATTGACGATGCGCCCCCAGCCCTTGGCCTTCATGCCCGGCAGGCTCAGGCGCGTGCTGTGGAACACCGACGACAGGTTGATCGCGATGATCGCATCCCAGCGTTCCACCGGGAACTCTTCTACCGCCGCCACATGCTGGATGCCGGCGTTGTTGACCAGAATGTCCACGCCGCCGAATTCGCGCTCGGCGTAGGCGATCATGTCGGCGATCTGCGCCGGGTCGCTGACGTCCGCCGGGTGGTGCCCGACCTTGCCGCCGAA
>NZ_JAKNRV010000686.1:0-1158 GCF_023072625.1 Pseudomonas emilianonis | reverse complement strand
ATGTCTCAAGTGCTGGTGATACTGTTTATCGTGGGCATGTCTGTCAGCGCTGTTTCGTGCTATTCGGCCTATCGTTACATGACGATGGTGTCCATGGGCCTGGTGCTGCTGCCGTGTACGGTGTGGCAGTCGATCAGCCCGGGGGTGACCCACGCGCCTTGCAGGTCATGCACCTGGGCGTAATCCGCCGTCGGCACTTCGCTGCGCGGGCCGATCCACTCAATGAACTGACCGGCGGTGACCATGGCGGCGTCCTCGATGATCGAGTAGTTGCCGTGCGCCATGGTTGCGATGTGGCAGTGTTGCCAAAGGGCTTTCATCCCAGACTCCTCGGGTTACAGGCTCGGCAGCAACTTGGCAGGCACCAGCTCGTTCAGACAGCGGCTCGCGAGCAGTTCGGTGGCGGCGATGATGTCCGGGGCGAAGAAGCGGTCCTTGTCGTAGAACGCCACTTTGCCGCGCAGAGTGGCGCGTGCTTTTTCCAGCTTCGGCGAGGTCTTCAGGCCTTCGCGCAGGTCCAGGCCCTGGCACGCCGCCAGCCATTCCACGGCCAGAATGCCGCGAACGTTTTCAGCCATTTCCCACAAGCGCTTGCCCGCAGCCGGAGCCATCGACACATGGTCTTCCTGGTTGGCCGAGGTCGGCAGGCTGTCGACGCTGTGGGGATGGGCGAGCGCCTTGTTTTCGCTGGCGAGTGCCGCAGCCGTGACCTGGGCGATCATGAAGCCGGAGTTCACCCCGCCATTGCCCACCAGGAACGGCGGCAGTTGCGACATGTGCTTATCCATCATCAACGAGATACGCCGCTCGCTCAGCGAGCCGATTTCAGCGATGGCCAGCGCCATGTTGTCGGCGGCCATGGCCACCGGCTCGGCGTGGAAGTTGCCGCCGGAGATCACGTCACCTTCGGCGGCGAATACCAGCGGGTTATCCGACACCGCGTTGGCCTCGATCACCAGCACCTCGGCGGCCTGGCGGAACTGGGTCAGGCAGGCGCCCATGACTTGTGGCTGGCAGCGCAGGGAGTAAGGGTCTTGCACCTTGTCGCAGTTCTGGTGCGACTGCGACACCTGGCTGCTTTCGCCCAGCAGGTCTCGGTACGCCGCCGCCGAATCGATCTGCCCACGCTGGCCGCGCGCGGCGTGAATGCGCGGATCG
>NZ_JAKNRV010000685.1:0-1162 GCF_023072625.1 Pseudomonas emilianonis | reverse complement strand
CGCTGGCCGAACGCAGGCTTGAATCCGTGGGTAACCCGGCAGGACGCCGGGTTAGCCGTCCTGGGCCAAGGATGGCCCATGACGGCGGCCCACGGATTCAAGCCTGCGTTCGGGCACACCGAGCCTAAGCGAGGTGCCGAGTGGTGGGGCAAGAGCGTTTGGGTTACTTTTGCGCTTTTCAAAAGTGACCCGCCGTAAGGGCGGAACCATAAGCCGCCGTTACCAAAGAAACGGATATACACCCCACTCCCCGGGCTGACTACAAGGCCGCCACACCAGCAAACTCCCCCCGTTTAACAGCGACAATCCGTCACTGTTACCAAATCCGAAATAATGCATCTTACGATTTTCGCTTTCTCTCAACGCCCCAGCGCATTATCCTTGGCGGCAATAACCTGAAACGATTCACCCTCGGTCGACCCCATCTTGACGACTAACCCTCGCCATAAAGACAGCGCTGTCTCACACCCAACCGCGCCTGGGGATAAATCACCCGCCTGTGGATAACCCCCGCTATCCCCAGAAAACCCAATTAATGCTGAACCAAGCCCGTGCCAAATCGTCATCTACAGTGAAGACACACGGGGATACATAATTCCAACGTCACGGAGAAACACACTATGAGCACTGATGGTGCCTCAAGCCCAAGCCGCCTGCTGCCCAGGCTGCTAGGCGTCTTGCTGCTGATCATGGGCCTGGCCCTGCTGGCCGGTGGTATCAAGCTGAGCCTGCTCGGCGGGTCGCTGTACTACCTGCTGGCCGGTATCGGCATCACCCTGACCGGCCTTCTGCTGCTGGCCACCCGCCGCGCCGCACTGGGCTATCCGGCCCTGCAACTGTTGATCGAACGGGCCATGTCGCATCAGGACAGCTTCGCGCTCAGCGAAGCCGAACTGCCGCTGGCGATTGATATCTGCCAGCGCCTCGACGGTATCCCGCTGGCCATCGAGCTGGTGGCGGCACAGATCGAACGCTTCGGCTTGCCGGGCCTGCTGGTGCAGATGGAAGACAACTTTCGCCTGCTGACCCGTGGCCGCCGTAGCGCCCTACCCCGTCAGCAGACCTTGCGCGCCACGCTGGACTGGAGTTTCGACCTGCTCTCGCCCTGCGAACAGATCTGCCTGCGCCGCCTGGCGGTGTTTCGCGGCGGCTTCAGCCTGGC
>NZ_JAKNRV010000684.1:0-1164 GCF_023072625.1 Pseudomonas emilianonis | reverse complement strand
TTGCCGTTGGAACCGGCCTGGCCGGACGAACGTCGCCATGACCTGCTGACCCGCGCCGCGCCAGCCTTGGTGCTGTGCGACCCGGCCTCCAGCAGCGCCCAAGGTCCATGGCCGAGCGCCAGCCTGGAGCAAGCGGCAAACGATGCGGAACTGCCATTCCAGCCGCCGCTTCTCAGTGACCATCACGTCGCCTACCTGTTGTTTACTTCCGGCTCGACCGGTGTGCCCAAAGGCGTGCTCATCGAGCATGGCGCGCTACGCAACTATGCACAGGCGGCCTGCACGGCGCTGGGCCTGGAACCTGGCATGCGCCTGGCCTTGACCAGCCCGTTGACCGTCGACCTGGGCCATACCTTACTGTTCGGCGCCTGGCAGGTGGGCGCCGAACTGGTTATCGCCGCCCAGGACGATCTCGCCGAGGGTGCCGCATTCAGGCGCTTCCTGGCCCGGGAACGTCCGGACGTGGCGAAATTCGTGCCGTCGCACTTGGCGGCCTTGCTCGAAGGCGACGCCCCGCAGTTACCCGGCACCCTGATCCTCGGCGGCGAAGCCACGCCGCGCCGGCTGGTCGAGCAACTGTTCGCCCACGCGCCGACGTTACGCCTGTTCAACCACTACGGCCCCACCGAAGCTACCGTCGGCGTGCTGTTTCACCCACTACGGGCCGACGCGCCGGACCGCGATGACCGGGTGCCGCTGAGCCGCGTTCTCGACGGCAGCCGCGTGTACCTGCTCGACGACCGCCTGCGCCTGGTGCCCACCGGCGCCTTGGGCGAGTTGTACATCGGCGGCGCGCAACTGTGCCGTGGTTACTTGGGCGAGACCAATGCCGAGCGCTTCGTTGACGACCCCTTTATGCCGGGCCAGCGTCTTTATCGCTCCGGCGATCTGGGCCGGTATCGCGCAGAGGGTGGCCTGCAACTGGTCGGCCGCCAGGACCATCAGGTCAAGTTGCGAGGCCAGCGCATCGAGCTGGGTGAAGTCGAGGCAGCATTGTTGACCTTGCCTGGCGTTGACCAGGCCGTGGCGCGGCTGTGGTCGCCCAGTGAAGGTGCGGCCAGCCTGATCGCCTACGTGGTGCTCGCCCAAGGCGTTGCCGACGATGCCTTGCAACAGTTGCTGGCGGCCTTGGCCGAGCGCCTGCCCGACGCGTTGTGCAACTCG
>NZ_JAKNRV010000683.1:0-1167 GCF_023072625.1 Pseudomonas emilianonis | reverse complement strand
ATACACCAACGCCACCACCAGGCCGACCACCGCGAACATGAACAGCCGCGAAAACAGCGGCCAGAACACCAGCCCCACGTCCGCCACCGCCCAGATCGCGGTGCCCACCAGGAACGCCGCGAACAGCCACGCGCCAGCGGTTTTGCACTGGGCAATCAACAGCCCGGAAACGGCCATGACCACGCCGCCGATCAGGAAGTACCAGGAGCCGCCCAGGCTGACCAGCTTGAAGCCGCCAACGGCTAGCGCGAGGCCGAGCAGGGCGATGATCACGCCCAGGCCCAGGAGGAGGAATCTAGAGGCGCCAGTGGCGCGCGATGCTCGTTTCATGTCGACAGGACTCGAGTGGGAGGGGCAAAAACGCGATTTTAGCAAGATAAGTAACTGGTTAGTACATTTAGCTCGGTAATAGACTCTTACCGCTAGGGTGATGATAGCCGGGCGCAAAAAAGCCGCTTGCTCCGTGAGGAGGCAAGCGGCTTGGTTATTCAGCGATCAACGAAACGCTGGCACGACCTGCTCGATAAACAGCGCCAAAGACTTTTTCTTCTCGGCATGGGGCAGGCTGTTGTCGCACCAGAAGCTGAACTCATCCACGCCCAGTTCCTGGTAGTACTGGATACGCGGGATGATTTCTTCGGCGGTGCCGATCATGGCGGTCTTGTGCAGGCTGTCCAGCTCGAACTCCGGGCGGGCGGCGAATTTCTCTTCCGGGCTCGGCGCCAGGAAACCGTTGACCGGCACCTCCTTGTTGCCGAACCAGGCATCGAAGGTGCGATAGAACTTGGAGATCGCCTTGGCCCCGACTTTCCAGCCTTGCGGGTCGTCGGCGGCATGTACGTGGGTGTGGCGCAGCACCATCAATTGCGGGCGCGGCACGCCGGGGTTGTTGTCGAGGGCGGTCTGGAATTTGTTTTTCAGGTCCAGGACTTCTTCGTCGCCCTTCATCAGCGGCGTGACCATCACGTTGCAGCCGTTGGCCACCGCGAAGTTGTGGGAGTCCGGGTCGCGGGCCGCGATCCACATCGGCGGGTTGGGTTTCTGCACGGGTTTGGGCACGCTGGTGGAGGTGGGGAATTTCCAGATATCACCGTCGTGGGCGTAGTCGCCTTGCCACAACGCGCGCACCACCGGGACCATTTCGCGCAGCGCCTGGCCGCCGCTGGA
>NZ_JAKNRV010000682.1:0-1168 GCF_023072625.1 Pseudomonas emilianonis | reverse complement strand
AAGGCCTGGGCGTGGGCAAACCGCCCGACACTTCCGGGCAAATCGCAACCACACGGCCTTCGGCCTGCCACGCCGCCAGTTGATCGAACGGCCCGCTGGCGCCGCCGTCGTAGCGTACTTTGTGCCCGAGCAGGCAGCGGCTGACGAGAATTTTTTGCATGCTTAAAACGGCTCGTTACCGCGCCGGCGAAACCAGCCGGTCAGCGACAGGCGCTCGCGGGTGGCGGGCAGGACTTCGTGGGGCACTTCTCCAGACAGGAACACCACCAGGCAACCGCCGCTGGGCACCACGTCATGTTCGACGCCGTCCTTGAGGTACATGCGCAACTGGCCGCCCTGCTCCGGCAGCCACTCGTCGTTCAGGTAGATCACCGCCGAGACCGAGCGCCGGTCATCGTCGCGAAACCGGTCCAGGTGCCTGAGGTAAAATGCCCCCGGCGGGTACATCGCGAAGTGGCCTTCAAAATCTTCCAGGCCGAGGAACAAGCTGCGGTTTATCGCCAGGCGCAAGCTATCCAACACCGCCATATAGCGGTCACAGACGGCGGAGTCGCCCTCCTCCAACCACTGGATATGGTCACCGCGAATGCCCTCGCGAATCTCCTGGGCCGGCCCGCGCCCGACCGCCGCCGGCGTCAGTTCACCTTCAACCGCACGTTTACGGCACTCAGCCGCCAGTTCCAGGGTCAGAGCCTGGGGCAGGAAGCCGTTCTGCTGCGACCAGCCCTTTTCGGCCAGGTCGTCGACAATGCGTTGCAGCGATGGGTGTTCGAGGGGTATTTGCATGGCCCGCATAGTATCCATACGCCTGTGAATCCAACAGGGCCGTTGAGCGTCTGAACGCACTTTAGTCAGGTGACTGATAGGATTTCTCGACAAATCCTACGCCCGACACGGACAATAGTGGCCGACTGACAGGAGTCCATATGCGTCGTTTGTTTTTTTCCTTGCTGATGTTCTGCGTTTTGCCCGCCTGGGCAGACGGCCATGACCAGTTGTACAAGGTCGCCGGCTGGGCCGAACAACGTGCGCATTTCAATGACGCCCTCAGTGCCGCCCAGCAACGCTACCGCAATAGCCTGCCGCCGGCGGTGTACCAGGCGCTGGTCGACAACAGCAACAAGCGCTTCGCCGCCCAGGCCATGGACCGGCGCGCCGAAGCCCAGTT
>NZ_JAKNRV010000681.1:0-1180 GCF_023072625.1 Pseudomonas emilianonis | reverse complement strand
TCGAACTTTCGGTTCGTTTCGTCTTCACACACCGCAATCTGATGCTCTTTCGAGTAGTCAAATTGCTTGGGTGTTATATGGTCAAGCCTCACGGGCAATTAGTATTGGTTAGCTCAACGCCTCACAGCGCTTACACACCCAACCTATCAACGTCGTAGTCTTCGACGGCCCTTCAGGGGACTCAAGGTCCCAGTGAGATCTCATCTTGAGGCTAGTTTCCCGCTTAGATGCTTTCAGCGGTTATCTATTCCGAACATAGCTACCCGGCAATGCCACTGGCGTGACAACCGGAACACCAGAGGTTCGTCCACTCCGGTCCTCTCGTACTAGGAGCAGCCCCTCTCAAATCTCAAACGTCCACGGCAGATAGGGACCGAACTGTCTCACGACGTTCTAAACCCAGCTCGCGTACCACTTTAAATGGCGAACAGCCATACCCTTGGGACCGGCTTCAGCCCCAGGATGTGATGAGCCGACATCGAGGTGCCAAACACCGCCGTCGATATGAACTCTTGGGCGGTATCAGCCTGTTATCCCCGGAGTACCTTTTATCCGTTGAGCGATGGCCCTTCCATACAGAACCACCGGATCACTAAGACCTACTTTCGTACCTGCTCGACGTGTCTGTCTCGCAGTCAAGCGCGCTTTTGCCTTTATACTCTACGACCGATTTCCGACCGGTCTGAGCGCACCTTCGTACTCCTCCGTTACTCTTTAGGAGGAGACCGCCCCAGTCAAACTACCCACCATACACTGTCCTCGATCCGGATAACGGACCTGAGTTAGAACCTCAAAGTTGCCAGGGTGGTATTTCAAGGTTGGCTCCACGCGAACTGGCGTCCACGCTTCAAAGCCTCCCACCTATCCTACACAAGCAAATTCAAAGTCCAGTGCAAAGCTATAGTAAAGGTTCACGGGGTCTTTCCGTCTAGCCGCGGATACACTGCATCTTCACAGCGATTTCAATTTCACTGAGTCTCGGGTGGAGACAGCGCCGCCATCGTTACGCCATTCGTGCAGGTCGGAACTTACCCGACAAGGAATTTCGCTACCTTAGGACCGTTATAGTTACGGCCGCCGTTTACCGGGGCTTCGATCAAGAGCTTCGCGTTAGCTAACCCCATCAATTAACCTTCCGGCACCGGGCAGGCGTCACACCCTATACGTCCACTTTCGTGTT
>NZ_JAKNRV010000680.1:0-1203 GCF_023072625.1 Pseudomonas emilianonis | reverse complement strand
TGTGTGTGTGTGTGTGTGTGTGTGTCCGGTGCTCGCGCTGTGCCCCGGCGCCGAGTTTGGCGAGTCCAAGCGCTGGCCGTCGGAGCATTACGCCAAAGTCGCGGAGATGAAGATCCGCGAAGGCTGGCAGGTGTGGCTGTTCGGCTCGAAAAACGATCATGCGGTGGGTGAAGACATTCGCCAGCGCCTGATCCCCGGCCTGCGCGAAGAGGCGGTGAACCTCAGTGGCGACACCTCGCTGGCCGAGGCCATCGACTTGCTGTCCTGCGCGGATGCGGTGGTGTCCAACGACTCCGGGCTGATGCACGTCGCGGCGGCGTTGAACCGCCCGCTGGTCGCGGTGTACGGCTCGACCTCCCCAGGGTTTACGCCGCCGTTGGCCGACAAGGTCGAAGTGGTGCGCCTGGGCCTGGATTGCAGCCCGTGTTTTGACCGCACCTGCCGTTTCGGCCACTACAACTGCCTGCGCCAGTTGCTGCCGCAACCGGTCAGCGATGCCTTGCAGCGGTTGCAGGGCACTGTGGTCGAGGTTCACTGAGTTGCGGGTACTGGTAATCAAGACCTCATCCCTGGGCGACGTGATCCATGCGTTGCCGGCACTGACCGATGCAGCGCGGGCGATCCCGGGCATCCGGTTCGACTGGGTGGTGGAAGAAGGCTTTGCCGAGATCCCCACCTGGCATCCGGCGGTGGACAAGGTGATCCCGGTGGCGATACGCCGCTGGCGCAAAAACCTCTGGCAAACCTTCAAAAGTGGCGAATGGCGGCGCTTCAAGCAACGTATCCAGTCGACCAAATACGACCTGGTGATCGACGCCCAAGGCCTGCTGAAAAGTGCCTGGCTGACCCGCTACGTGCGTGCCCCGGTGGCCGGTTTCGACAAGAACTCCGCCCGTGAGCCGATCGCGGCGCATTTTTATTCACGGCGCCTGGCCGTAGCCCGTGGGCAGCACGCGGTGGAGCGCTTGCGTCAACTGTTCGCCGTGGCCCTCGGTTATGACTTGCCCAAGGCCTTGGGCGACTACGGCCTGAGTGTCGACAAGCTGCTCGGCCTGCCGCCGAAAAAACCCTTTGTGTTGCTGCTGACCGGCAAACTGGTCTCCACGCATAACGAAGCCGGCCTTACCTCGTCCCTGAGCCGCATCATCGGCAAGAGCGGCGAGCCGATGATCCGCAAGGGCGTCGACATGGCCATGCGCCTGA
>NZ_JAKNRV010000067.1:0-19700 GCF_023072625.1 Pseudomonas emilianonis | reverse complement strand
GGCCATCGGCGCGCCGTTCATGGCACTGGCCACCGCCAGGCTGCCACGCAAGGCCGCGCTGGTCGCGTTGATGGGCATCTTCATTATCGGCAACCTGCTCTGCGCCCTGGCCAGCGACTACAACGTGCTGATGTTTGCCCGCGTGATCACGGCGTTGTGCCACGGGGCGTTCTTCGGTATCGGTTCGGTGGTCGCCGCCAACCTAGTGCCGGCCAACAAGCGTGCGTCCGCCGTGGCCTTGATGTTCACCGGCCTGACCCTGGCCAACGTACTGGGCGTGCCCTTGGGTACCGCGCTGGGCCAGGAAGCCGGCTGGCGCTCGACCTTCTGGGCGGTGACCGTGATCGGCGTGATCGCTTTGATGGGCCTGATCCGCTTCCTGCCAGCCAAGCGCGATGAAGAAAAACTCGACATGCGCGCCGAACTGGCCGCGCTCAAGGGCGCCGGCATCTGGTTGTCGCTGAGCATGACCGCGCTGTTCGCCGCGTCCATGTTCACCCTCTTCACGTATGTAGCGCCGCTGCTTGGCGACGTCACCGGCGTGTCGCCCAAAGGCGTGACCTGGACCCTGCTGCTGATCGGCCTGGGCCTCACCGTGGGCAACATCATTGGCGGCAAGTTGGCGGACAAACGCCTGGCCGCCACCCTGATCGGCGTGTTCATCAGCATGGCGGTGGTCTCCACCGCGCTGACCTGGACCAGCATCGCGCTGATCCCGACCGAGATCACCCTGTTCCTGTGGGCCACCGCCTCGTTTGCCGCCGTGCCCGCGCTGCAGATCAACGTGGTGACCTTCGGCAAGGCAGCGCCGAACCTGGTGTCCACCTTGAACATCGGCGCCTTCAACATCGGCAACGCCCTCGGTGCCTGGGTCGGCGGCAGCGTGATCGCCCACGGTTTCGGCCTGACCAGCGTGCCCCTGGCCGCAGCGGCCCTGGCGATCCTCGCGCTGCTGGTGACCCTGATTACTTTCCGTCAGAGCGGCGATGCCGACCTGGCCCCTGCGACCCACTGATCAACTTAAAAGAGAAGGGTGTTATCCCATGACGACTATTTTCGATCCGATCAAACTGGGCGACCTGCAACTGTCGAACCGCATCATCATGGCGCCGCTGACCCGCTGCCGTGCCGACGCCGGTCGCGTGCCCAATGCGATGATGGCCGAGTACTACGTACAACGCGCCTCCGCCGGGCTGATCCTCAGCGAAGCCACCTCCGTGACGCCGCTGGGCGTGGGCTACCCGGACACCCCGGGGATCTGGTCCAACGATCAGGTACGCGGCTGGGCCAATGTGACCAAGGCCGTTCACGGGGCGGGCGGCAAGATCTTCCTGCAACTGTGGCACGTCGGCCGGATCTCCCACGCGTCGTACCTGAACGGCGAAACCCCGGTGGCGCCAAGTGCGATCCAACCTAAAGGCCACGTCAGCCTGGTACGCCCGCTGGCCGACTACCCGACCCCGCGCGCCCTGGAAACCGCTGAAATCGCCGACATCGTCGACGCCTACCGCACCGGTGCCGAGAACGCCAAGGCCGCCGGCTTCGACGGCGTGGAAATCCACGGTGCCAATGGCTACCTGCTCGACCAGTTCCTGCAAAGCAGCACCAACCATCGCACCGACAACTACGGCGGCTCCCTGGAAAACCGCGCGCGCCTGCTGCTGGAAGTGACCGACGCCGCCATCGACGTCTGGGGTGCCGGCCGCGTGGGGGTCCACCTGGCACCGCGTGCCGATTCCCACGACATGGGTGACGACAACCTGGCGCAAACCTTCACCTACGTCGCCCGCGAACTGGGCAAACGCGGCATCGCCTTTATCTGCTCGCGTGAAAAGGAAGGCGCTGACAGCCTCGGCCCGCAATTGAAAGAAGCCTTCGGCGGCGTGTACATCGCCAACGAACGCTTTACCAAGGACAGCGCCAACGCTTGGCTGGCCTCGGGCAAGGCGGATGCGGTGGCCTTTGGCGTACCGTTCATTGCCAACCCGGACCTGCCGGCGCGCTTGAAAGCCGATGCGCCGCTGAACCAGGCGCACCCGGAAACCTTCTACGCCAAAGGCCCGGTCGGTTACATCGACTACCCGAGCCTGGCGCTGTGATGTAACGTGCTGAAACGAAAAAGCCCCGACTCGCAAGAACCGGGGCTTTTTCATAGAGGCCAGTAAACACTTCTTCACAGCCTTGCAACAATATCGCTACAAAATACTTAGGCGGCTATCTTTCAACCACCCGCCAGCCCGTATATAAAGTCATCCCACCAATAAATCAGCAGGACGATTGCCCGCCCTTAGGCTTTACTGTTGAAACAATTGGATGCAATTACACATTTTGACTTAATTGCGCAGGCTAGGGCTCAAGCGCAGCATGTCCAGCCCTGCATCGACCCAACGCTCGGCATCCTGGTGCAGCTCAAAACTGTCCGGTACCAGCAGCCACTGGCTCAGCAAGCCATTGATGTAGGCATGAATGCACGCCGCTGCGCGCGTGGTGTCGAGGTTTTCCGGAAGTTGCCCGCGATGAACCGCGTTACGCAAGGTCAGGCTGATACGCAGGTTGCACTCCAGGCTGTGGGTCTGGCGCTGGCGACGCATGTCACACATTTCATCGGTGAACTCGCACTTATGAAACAGGATCTCGTTGATGCGCCGGGTTTTCGGGTCAAGGACCACTTGATGAAAAAGATGAATCAACAGCTTGCGCATGCACCCCAGCGGGTCGACTTCATCCTCGCTTTCACTGGCCCTGGCCAGCTCGTTCAGGGGTTCGTGCAGCGTGTCGAGCAATGCCTGCAACAGATCGGACTTATTGCTGAAGTGCCAGTAGATGGCGCCACGCGTTACGCCCGCCCGCCCGGCGATGTCCGCCAGCGTGGTCCGCGCGACACCGCGTTCATAAAAGGCCTGCTCAGCGGCGTCGAGAATTTGGCTGCGCGTTTCCTGAGCTTCCTCTTTGGTGCGACGAACCATGGCAATAAAACCTCAATCAGAACACGTGGGACTATCGGTAACGCTGCTTTAATAGGCGGTAACGATCATCTGAATAATTGTGGGACGACACCGTCATGGGCGCCGAACGTACTAAAATCGCGACTTGGAGCGTTGCTTTGCCAACAATCCGCGAAGCCTGTCAAGAGTTTACAAACAACCATGAACGTAAGTATATTGCGTAGCAAGCTACTTATCTACTCACAGCTTGTTTTTTACCCTTCCACACTTCTTGTGCGCACCCTGCGCGCCTGACCCGAGGATCTTCATGCAACTTAAGCCAGCTGTTACCGCTCTGGTCACTGCCGTCGCCCTGGCATCGCTGCTCAGCGGATGTAAAAAGGAAGAAGCGGCTCCGCCCGCTCAAGCTCCTCTGGTCGGCGTGGTCACCCTTCAACCGCAAGCCTTTACGCTGACGTCCGAGCTGCCCGGCCGCACCACCGCCTACCGCATCGCGGAAGTCCGTCCGCAGGTCAATGGCATCATCCTCAAGCGCCTGTTCAAGGAAGGCGGGGATGTGAAGGAAGGCCAGCAGCTCTATCAGATCGATCCGTCGGTCTATGAGGCCACCCTGAAGAGCGCGCAGGCCAGCCTGTCCCAGACCAAGTCGATCTCCGATCGCTACAAGCAGTTGGTCGATGAGCAAGCCGTCAGCCGTCAGGAATACGACACTGCCGTGGCCAACCGCATGACCGCCGAAGCCGATGTGCAAACCGCCCAGATCAACGTGCGCTACACCAAAGTGTTCGCGCCGATCTCCGGGCGTATCGGGCGTTCCTCGGTTACCGAAGGCGCGCTGGTCAGCAATGGCCAGACCGATGCCATGGCGGTGATCCAGCAATTGGACCCGATCTACGTCGACGTCACACAGTCTTCGGCTGAAATGCTGAAACTGCGCCGCGACCTGGAAAGCGGCCAACTGGAGAAAGCCGGCGCCAACGCCGCCAAGGTCAAGCTGACCCTGGAAGACGGCAGCGACTACGGCAAGGAAGGCAAGCTGGAGTTCTCCGAAGTGTCGGTTGACCAGACCACCGGTTCGGTCACCCTGCGCGCCGTGTTCCCCAACCCTGATCACACCCTGCTGCCCGGCATGTTCGTACACGCCCAGTTGCAAGCCGGCGTGAACAGCAAGGCGATCCTGGCACCGCAGCAAGGCGTGACTCGTGACCTCAAAGGTATCCCGACGGCGCTGGTGGTCAACGCGGACAACAAAGTTGAACAGCGCGTTCTGGTCGCCAACCGCACCGCCGGCGCTTACTGGCTGGTGGAGAAAGGCTTGAACGCCGGTGACCGTGTGATCACCGAAGGCTTGCAGTACGTCAAGCCGGGCGTTGTGGTCAAGGTCAAGGACGCCGACAACGCCAAGCCCGCCGGTACTGCTGCTCCTGCTGCCGCTGCTGGCAAAGGGGAGTAATCCATGTCGAAATTTTTTATCGACCGTCCCATTTTCGCCTGGGTAATTGCCCTGGTGATCATGCTGGTCGGGGCACTGTCGATCCTGAAGTTGCCCATCAACCAGTACCCGGCCATTGCGCCAACCGCCATCGATATCCAGGTGACCTACCCAGGCGCATCCGCACAAACCGTGCAGGACACCGTGGTGCAGGTGATCGAACAACAGCTCAACGGTATCGACAACCTGCGTTATGTGTCATCGGACAGTAACTCCGACGGCAGCATGACCGTCACCGTGACGTTCAACCAGGGTACCAACCCGGACATCGCCCAGGTTCAAGTGCAGAACAAGCTGAACCTGGCAACCCCGCTGCTGCCGCAAGAAGTGCAGCAGCAGGGTATCCGCGTGACCAAGTCGGTGAAGAACTTCCTGATGGTGATTGGTCTGGTGTCGGAAGACGGCAGCATGACCAAGGACGACCTGTCCAACTACATCGTGTCCAACATCCAGGACCCGATTTCCCGTACTGCGGGTGTAGGTGACTTCCAGGTATTTGGTTCGCAGTACGCCATGCGTATCTGGCTCGACCCGGCCAAGCTGAACAACTACCAGTTGACCCCGGTAGACGTCAGCACCGCGATCTCGGCACAGAACGTACAGGTGGCCACCGGTCAATTGGGCGGCCTGCCCGCCCTGCCCGGCACGCAGTTGAACGCGACCATCATCGGCAAGACCCGTCTGCAGACTGCCGAAGAGTTCGGCAAGATCCTGATGAAGGTAAATACCGACGGTTCGCAAGTGCGCCTGCGTGACGTCGCCCGTATCGAACTGGGCGGCCAGAACTACAGCGTCGCCGCGCAGTTCAACGGCAAACCGGCCTCTGGTATGGCGATCAAGCTCGCTGCAGGCGCCAACGCCCTGGACACCGCCAAGGCCATCCGTGCCACCGTGGCGTCCCTGGAACCGTTCTTCCCGCCTGGCATGAAGGCGGTGGTGCCGTATGACACCACCCCGGTGGTGACCGAGTCGATCTCCGGTGTGGTTGACACCCTGGTCGAAGCGATCGTGCTGGTGTTCCTGGTGATGTTCCTGTTCTTGCAGAACTTTCGAGCCACCATCATCACCACCATGACCGTACCGGTGGTATTGCTGGGTACCTTCGGGATCCTGGCCGCGTTCGGCTTCACCATCAACACCCTGACCATGTTCGGCATGATCCTGGCCATCGGCTTGCTGGTGGACGACGCCATCGTGGTGGTGGAAAACGTCGAGCGGGTGATGGCCGAGGAGCACCTGTCGCCGAAAGAGGCGACGGTCAAGTCCATGGGCCAGATCCAGGGCGCCCTGGTGGGTATTGCCCTGGTGCTGTCGGCAGTACTGTTGCCGATGGCGTTCTTTGGCGGCTCCACCGGTGTGATCTACAAACAGTTCTCCATCACCATCGTTTCGGCCATGGCGTTGTCGGTACTGGTTGCGCTGATCTTCACCCCGGCCTTGTGCGCCACCATGCTCAAGCCGATCGACCCCGAGAAGCACGGCCAACCCAAGCGTGGTTTCTTCGGCTGGTTCAACCGCACCTTCGACCGTAGCGTACTGAGCTACGAGCGCGGTGTGGGTAACATGATCAAGCACAAGATCCCGGCGTTCCTCGTTTACCTGCTGATCTTTGCCGGCATGATCTGGTTATTCATGCGTATCCCGGCAGCGTTCCTGCCCGATGAAGACCAGGGCGTGATCTTTGCCCAGGTGCAGACGCCAGTCGGCTCAACGGCTGAGCGCACGCAGAAAGTCATCGACGACATGCGCATCTTCCTGCTCAACGACAAGGAAGGCGAACCCGGCGAAGGCAAGGGCGTGAAATCGGTCTTTACCGTGAACGGCTTCAACTTCGCCGGTCGTGGTCAAAGTTCGGGCCTGGCATTCGTGATGCTCAAACCGTGGGATGAGCGTGATGCTTCCACCTCGGTGTTCGAAATCGCCAAGCGCGCCCAAGGTTACTTCATGCAGACGTTCCAGGACGCCATGGTGTTTGCCATCGTGCCACCGTCTGTACTTGAGTTGGGTAACGCGACCGGTTTCGACGTGTTCCTGCAGGACCAGGGCGGCGTCGGCCATGATAAGTTGATGGCTGCACGCAACCAGTTCTTGGGCATGGCCGCCCAGAGCAAGATCCTGGCCGGTGTGCGCCCCAACGGCGTGAACGATGAGCCGCAGTACGAGCTCACCGTTGATGACGAGAAGGCCAGTGCCCAGGGCATTACGCTGTCGAGCATCAACCAGACCCTGGCGATTGCCTTGGGTGGCAGCTACGTCAACGACTTCATCGACCGTGGTCGGGTGAAGAAGGTGTACGTGCAGGGTGATGCCGCGAGCCGGATGTCCCCTGAAGACCTGAACAAATGGTTCGTGCGCAGCGACTCCGGGAAGATGGTGCCGTTGTCGGCCATCGCTTCGGGCAAGTGGATCTTCGGTTCGCCGAAACTCTCGCGCTATAACGGTGTGGCGGCGATGGAAATCCTCGGTACCCCGGCACCGGGCTACAGTACCGGTGAAGCCATGAACGAAGTCGAACGCATCGCCAAGCAATTGCCGGCGGGTGTCGGCTACGCCTGGACGGGCCTGTCGTATGAAGAACGTCTGTCCGGCTCCCAGGCGCCTGCGCTGTACGCCTTGTCGCTGCTGGTGGTGTTCCTCTGCCTCGCGGCGCTGTACGAAAGCTGGTCGATTCCGATCGCGGTGGTACTCGTCGTGCCGTTGGGTGTGGTGGGTGCGCTGATTGCCACCAGCATGCGTGGTTTGTCCAACGACGTGTTCTTCCAGGTGGGCTTGCTGGTGACGGTGGGCCTGGCGGCGAAGAACGCCATCCTGATCGTGGAGTTCGCCAAAGAGCTTCACGAACAAGGCAAAGGCATTGTCGAGTCAGCGATCGAAGCGTCACGCATGCGTCTGCGACCGATCATCATGACGTCCATGGCGTTCATCCTCGGCGTATTGCCGCTGGCGATCTCTTCCGGCGCCGGCTCAGGCAGCCAGCATGCGATCGGTACCGGCGTTATTGGCGGTATGATCACCGCCACGGTTCTGGCGATCTTCTGGGTGCCATTGTTCTTCGCAACCGTGTCCGCCATGGGCGAGCGCAAAAAGACTGAACCCAAGCAAACTCCTAAAGAGGCTGGCCAATGAGCAAGTCGCTACTTTCCTTAGCCGTCACGGCATTCGTGCTCAGTGGCTGCTCGCTGATACCTGACTATCAGCGCCCCGAAGCGCCGGTGGCCGCGCAGTTCCCGCAGGGGCCGGCGTATTCGTCGACCCAGGCACCGAACCAGGCCGCCGCAGAACAGGGCTGGAAGCAGTTTTTCCATGACCCGGCCCTGCAACAGCTGATCCAGACTGCGCTGGAGAACAACCGCGACCTGCGCGTCGCGGCCTTGAACATTGACGCCTACGCGGCGCAGTACAACATCCAGCGAGCCGACCTGTTCCCGGCCGTGTCGGCCACTGGCAGCGGCAGCCGCCAGCGCGTACCGGCACGCTCGTCGCAGACCGGTAAAGAGGGCATCAGCAGTTCGTACTCGGCCACCCTGGGTATCAGCTCCTATGAGCTGGACCTGTTCGGCCGTGTACGCAGCCTGAGCGAGGAAGCGCTGCAGAAATACTTCGCGACCGAAGAAGCGCGGCGCAGTACCCAGATCAGCCTGGTGGCCAGTGTGGCTACCGCCTATCTGACCTGGCAGTCTGACAAGGAACTGCTCAAGCTGACCCAGGAAACCCTGGGCGCATACGAGCAGAGCTACAAGCTCACCTCGCGCAGCAACGAAGTCGGCGTGTCCTCGGCCCTCGACCTGAGCCAAGCGCGCACCTCGGTGGAAAACGCCCGGGTGGCCCTGGCACGTTATACCCGCCAGGTGGCCCAGGACGAAAACAGCCTGACCCTGCTGCTCGGCACCGGCCTGCCGGCGAATCTCGCCAGCAAACCGCTGTCGGATGACCTCCTCAGCGAAGTGCCGGCCGGGTTGCCATCGGACCTGCTGCAACGTCGTCCCGACATCCTGCAGGCCGAGTACAACCTCAAGGCGGCCAACGCCAACATCGGCGCAGCCCGTGCGGCGTTCTTCCCGAGCATCAGCCTGACGGCCAACGCTGGCACCATGAGCCCGGACCTGGGCGGCCTGTTCAAAGGCGGCTCGGGCACCTGGTCGTTCGCCCCGCAGATCAACATCCCGATCTTCAACGCCGGTAGCCTGCGCGCCAGCCTGGACTACTCGAAGATCCAGAAAGAGATCAACGTGGCCAACTACGAGAAGGCCATCCAGACCGGCTTCCAGGAAGTCTCCGACGGCCTCGCCGCGCGTGAGACCTACAAGGAGCAACTGGAAGCCCAGCGTGGTTTCGTCGCCGCCAACCAGGACTACTACCGCCTGGCCGAGCGTCGCTACCGCATTGGCGTCGACAGCAACCTGACGTTCCTCGACGCCCAGCGCCAACTGTTCAGTGCCCAGCAATCGCTGATCACCGACCGCCTGGCGCAGTTGACCAGCGAGGTCACCCTGTACAAGGCCCTCGGCGGTGGCTGGAATGAACAGACGGCGAATAACCAGCCGTTGAAAGAAGAAGCACCAAAGATGAAGTTGTTCTGATAGTCGCGCGGTAAACCAAACCGCTTCCCTCACCGGAAGCGGTTTTTTTACGCCTGACCTGTACCCACCGCGCCAAGACAAGTTGCGTTCGATCATCGCCCAAAACCCGCCCTCCCCCGATTGAACCACCCCCACACCGCCCCGCACCATGGCCGCCACCTGCATAACCCCAATAACAACAGGTCCAACGCCATGAGCACTTTTCACCCTCGCCAGCTATTGCTGGCCACCGCAGTCGCCAGCCTTGCGCTTCCCGTCGTCGCCGAAGAACACGGCTTCCTGGAAGACGCCAGCGCCAACCTCAACCTGCGCAATTTCTTCATCAACCGTAACTTCACCAACCCGACCAAAGCCCAGGGCGGCGCGCAGGAGTGGACGCAAAGCTTCATCCTCGACGCCAAGTCCGGCTTCACCCAAGGCACCGTGGGGTTTGGCGTGGATGTACTGGGGATGTACTCGCTCAAACTGGATGGCGGGCGCGGCACCGGCGGTACACAGTTATTGCCGCTGGACCACAATGGCCGCCCCGCCGACAATTTCGGGCGCCTGGGTGTAGCGTTCAAGACGCGGATTTCGAAGACAGAACTGAAGGTCGGCGAATGGATGCCAGCGCTGCCGATCCTGCGCGCCGACGACGGCCGCTCCCTGCCGCAAACCCTGCGCGGCGGGCAGATCACCTCGAAGGAAATCGACGGCCTGACGCTCTACGGCGGCCAGTTCCGCGCCAACAGCCCACGGGACGACAGCAGCATGTCGGACATGTCGATGTCCGGCAAAGCCGCCTTCACCTCTGACCGCTTCAACTTCCAGGGCGCCGAATACGCGTTCAATGACAAACGCACCCAGGTCGGCCTGTGGAATGCCCAGCTCAAGGACATCTACAGCCAGCAGTTCGTCAACCTGATCCACAGCCAGCCCGCGGGCGACTGGACCCTGGGCGCCAACCTCGGGTTCTTCTATGGCAAGGACGACGGCAGCGCCCGCGCAGGCGAGCTGGACAACAAAACCTGGTCCGGCCTGTTCTCGGCCAAGTACGGCGGCAACACCTTCTACGTCGGCCTGCAAAAACTCACCGGCAACAGCGCCTGGATGCGCGTCAACGGCACCAGCGGCGGCACCCTGGCCAACGATAGTTACAACTCCAGCTACGACAACGCCGAGGAGAAATCCTGGCAAGTGCGTCACGACTATAACTTTGCCGCCCTCGGCGTGCCGGGCCTGACCCTGATGAACCGCTATATCAGCGGTAGCAACGTGCATACCGGCACCATCACCGACGGCAAGGAGTGGGGCCGCGAAAGCGAATTGGGCTACACGCTGCAAAGCGGCGCCCTGAAAAACCTCACGCTGCGCTTGCGCAATTCGAGCATGAGGCGCGACTACAGCAACAATGAGTTCGATGAAAACCGGTTGATCGTCAGCTACCCGATCAGTCTGCTGTAAAGCCGTATTACAGCTTGGAGGGAACGATTGGGCACGAGCGGTCACTGTTAAGCGCCAGGGCTGATACCTGGCGCTTAAATAAGGACCACACATGGACGTTTCGAACGGTATTTCCCACCCGCTCCCGCGCCCCCCAAATAGCGCACCGCCCTTACTGGCGGTACGCGCAGCGCCGGGCACTGCGGCAACTTTTGACAACAGCCACTACGGGTTGACCAAACCTGCCCATCTGAAATTGAACCCCGCCACGCCGATCCAGGCCCATCAGCACACGTTTCTCAATGATGGCAATCTAAAAGCCAGTGGGAACTCGGTATGGGAGCACGGCTACTCCTTCAGCCTGAACAACAGCCTAATTCTCGAAACCAGCGACCGTGCGGACCAGATCCACATCAGCCAGGCTTCTGACGATCAGTTGAACGTTCGGATCAATGGCCGGTTGTATCGCTTTGCCAGCCTCGACAACGACGGCAAACCGCTGGCCCTGCACGTGAAGACCCACGGTGGTAATGACAACGTGCGCATTGATGCCAACGTCATGCAGCCCATCGTGATTGAAGCGGGGAACGGCGATGACCGGGTGCAGGCCGGCGGTGGTTACACCCGCGTATTCGGCGGCAACGGTAATGACGTCGTGCGCCTTGGCAGCGGCCTTGGCTACGCCGAGGGCAATGACGGTGACGACCTGCTCATGGGCGGCACCGGTGACAGTGTCCTCTATGGCAACAACGGCAATGACCGCCTCTATGCCGGCGCCGGATCAAGCCGCAAAACTAGCTATCTGGATGGCGGCAACGGCAATGACCGGCTGTACGCCGGCTCCGGCCATACGGTGCTGCATGGCGGCGCCGGGAACGATCGGCTGATCGGCCACGATCGAAGCACCTTCTACAGCGGCAAGGGTTGCGACACGGTCATCGCCAATCGACCGGGCGACCTGATCTACGCCAAGCCTGACGACTCGATCAAACACCTCAATGGCTCGGTATTGACTGCCGTGTCTGTCCACGCCGGCCCGATCAAGGGTTTTGTGATCAAAGGGTCTCCCGCGTTCATCCAACGGGTCGAAGACGACCTGACGTTGCTACGCAGTTCTCCCCAAGGCCAGCAAATGCTCGCCGAGATGGCCGCTGCCGCCCAGCGCAACGGCGCGCCGGTAACCCTTGTCGAGGATCGACTGGAGGCCGGCAGCGGGTACATCTATGGCAGCCAGGAACTCAAGGCACTGCTGCAAAACGAACGTGCGCCGGTGGTCGGCGATGATCCCAAGTGGGGCTTCATGGTCGACGGTGTACCGGGGTCTCGGGCTGATCGTGCGCACATTGAATACAACCGCTCCCAACTTAATGGCATGGCGGGCACGACTTACGCGCCCATCATTGGGCTCTACCATGAAATGGCCCACGCCTATAACGCCGCCAATGGCACCGCCTTGACGGGTTCCACGCTGGAAGTCGTGGAGGGGGAGGCCCACGAAGTGCCTAACAGTGAACGCCAGGCAGTCGGCCTGGAGAGCAGCGCAACCGCTTTTGATTTCGACAACGACCCCACCACGCCGGCCACCACGACCAACCCCAAACCCTTCACTGAAAACGCCTTGAACGAAGAAATGGGTAGGCCACCGCGAACGCAGTACGCGGGTTGAACCAGATCGCGTTTGTCAGCCAGTGACCCCACGTCGAGCATCTTGTTGTATGGTGCGCGCCTGCCGCTGCTGACCCGCCCAGCAGCGGCCTCTATTTGAGCCTGCACACACATGAAATTTTTCGCCGTCGCGTCTGCCTTGCTTGCCCTGGCCTTGAGCCTCAGCGGCTGCATCAGCTCGCCCATCGCACTGACCCCACAGACCGAGCAACGCCTGCAAAACCAGGCGCCGATCCGCTTTCTGCTGACCTTCGATGACGGTCCCAGCGCGTCGGGGTACAACAACCCGAGCCGCTCGGTGATTGCCGACCTGGCGAACAACCCGGTATTGCCGGGCATCAAGGCGGTGTTCTTTTTACAGACCGAAGCCGGGCGCTCCGGTGGCAGCTCGCGTGGCCGCAAGACCATGGAGCGTGAGTTCGCGGGCGGGCATGTGCTGGCGTTTCACACCGCCACGGCGTTTCATACCAACCATCGCTGGCTGAATGATGCCGAGCTTGAACGTACCGTCAGCCAGGGCGCGACGGATATCGCCTCGATCACCGGCATGCCGCCGACGCTGGTACGCCCGCCCTTCTGGAACTACGACCGCCGCACCTTCGCCGCCTACCAGCGCCACGGCATGCAGGTATTGTTGACCGACCTGAGCGCCAACGACGGCAAGATCTGGGGCTTCAACGCCAGCCCACGGCGTCGCGCAAACCTGATCCGACAGCTGTCGGTCGTGCGCGAACGCATCGCCTTGGGGGAATTGCCGACGGTGGACGGCGTGATACCGGTGGTGGTGACCTTCCACGACATCAACCGCTACACCGCCCGGCATATGCAGGAATACCTGCAAATCCTGATGGACAGTGCCCGGGACAACGGCCTGAAGACCGCTGCCGAGCCGTTCTACACCGACCACACCGCGCTGGAACGTGCGGCATTGGCCCGCACGGTGAAGGACGCAAGTGAAGAAGTGCATCTGCCGGGGGTATGGAATTGGGTGTGGGACGCTGATTCCCATTAACACCCGGTGCAAAGCCGATCCCCTGTTAGTCAGCTCTGTTGGCGCGACTCGACCCCCAGCTCATCCCACACCGACTCGGCCAGGTGAAAGGTCGCATTCGCCGCCGGTATCCCGCAGTAGATTGCGCTTTGCATCAGCACTTCCTTGATCTCGGCGCGGGTCACGCCATTGCTAGCGGCGGCGCGCAGGTGCAATTTGAGCTCTTCGTTGCGGTTCATGCCGATCAGCATGGCGATGGTGATCAAGCTGCGGGTATGCCTGGGCAGGCCGGGGCGGGTCCAGATATCACCCCAGGCGTGGCGGGTGATCATTTCCTGGAACTCGCTGTTGAACTCGGTCAAGGCATTGAGGCTGCGGTCGACATGCGCGTCGCCCAGCACTTCGCGGCGCACTTTCAGGCCATCGACGTAACGTTGTTTCTCGTCCACAAAAAACTCCTCAGCGGGCCAGCAGAAATTGAATGACCCGGTCGCTGAACGCGGCACCGGCTTGCACGTTGGACAGGTGGGCGGCGTAGAACTCGGCGTACTCGGCCCCCTGCACATGGCTCTGGATAAAGTGGCAGTCGGCGGGCGTTGTGACGGCGTCTTCAGTGCCGGCGATCACCAGGGTCGGCACCTGGATCGCCGACAGTTGCTCACGGAAGTCCGCATCGCGCACCGCTGCGCAATTGGCGGCGTAACCCTCGGGCGATGTGGCCGCGAGCATGTCGGTAATGCGCTTGGCCTGATCCGGGTCGGTCACCGCGAAATCGGCGGTGAACCAGCGCGCAATCGACGCATCGCGCAGCGCCACCATCGCCGCCGCACCGTCGCGCAGGACCATCTCGATACGCGGGTTCCACACGTCTGATGTGCCGATCTTGCCCGCGGTGTTGCACACCACCAGGCGCAGCAAACGATCCCCCGCGTTAATCCCCAGCCATTGACCGATCAGCCCGCCCATGGACAGCCCGCAGAAATGCGCGCGTGGGATGTCCAGTGCGTCCAGCAGCGCAATCACGTCGTGACCGAGTTGCTCGATGCTGTAGGGACCTTCGGTCACCAGGGATTGGCCGTGGCCACGGGTATCGAAGCGCAATACGCGAAAATGCTCGGCAAAGGCCGGGATCTGGGTGTCCCACATATGCAGGTCGGTGCCCAGCGAATTGGACAGCACCAGCACCGGTGCATCGATGGGGCCATCCAGTTGGTAATGCAGTTCGCCCTCGGCGAGTTGTACAAAAGCCACAGCAATCTCCTCAGGCAGTCAGTGCAAAGTGTTCGGTTACAGCGCGGGTGACCCAGGTTTGGGCCTGACCCAGGTAGTGTGCCGGGTCGAGCAGGCGGTCCAGGTCTGCCGCCGACAACTCGGCGGTGATTTGCGGTTCGTCGGCGAGGACTGCGCGCAGATGGCGCTGTTCGGCCACCGCACGTTTGCAGCACTGCTCCAGCAGGTGGTGCGCGGTGTCACGGCCCAGGCGTTGAGCGAGCACAATGCTGACGGCTTCGGCCAGCACCAGGCCTTGGGTCAGGTCGAGGTTGTGCGCCATGCGCTCAGGGTCGACTTCCAGCCCCGCGCTCACCAGCAGCGCCTGTTGCAATGCGCCAGAGACCAACCGGCAAATCTCCGGCAGGGTTTCCCATTCGGCATGCCACAGGCCCAGGCTGCGTTCGTGTTCCTGGGGCATGGCACTGAACAGCGTCGCCACCAGGCCAGGCACGCGAGTAGCGGCGCTGATCAGCACAGCGGCGCCCACCGGGTTGCGCTTGTGCGGCATGGTCGACGAGCCGCCTTTGCCGGGCGCCGCCGGCTCGAACACTTCCGCCGCCTCGGTCTGCATCAGCAGGCTGATATCGCGGCCCAGCTTGCCGAGGCTGCCGGCGATCAACCCAAGGACGCTGGCGAACTCCACCAAGCGATCACGTTGGGTATGCCAGGGTTGCTCGGGCAAGGTTAGTTGCAGCTGCGCCGCCAACGCTTGGGCAACCGGCATTGCCTGTTCGCCAAGCGCGGCCAGCGTGCCGGAGGCGCCGCCGAATTGCAGCACCAGCAAGCGCGGTTTCAGCTCGATCAAACGCTGGCGACTGCGGGTTACCGCGCCCAACCAACCGGCGATTTTCATGCCGAGGGTGACCGGCGTGGCGTGCTGCAACCAGGTCCGTCCGGCCATCGGTACAGCCGAATAGCGCTGGGCCTGGGCCGCCAGAATATCGCCAAGGCGCGCCAGGTCGGCTTCGATCAACACCATCGCGCGCCGTAGCTGTAGCACCAGGCCGGTGTCCATCACATCCTGGCTGGTCGCGCCCAAATGCACATAGCGTTCGGCGCTGGCGTCTTCGTCGGCAATCAGCTTACCCAGCGCCTTCACCAACGGAATCGCCGAATTACCCGCCGTGGCGATCGCCACGCCGAGGGCATCGACGTCATACAGCGACGCCAGGCACGCCTGGGCAATCGGTGCGACGGCGGCCTGCGGGATCAACCCGACCTGGGCCTCGGCCCGCGCCAGCGCGGCTTCGAAATCCAGCATGCCCTGCAAGCGACCTTGGTCGCAGAACACCTCGGCCATGCTGTCAGCACTGAAGTAAGCGTCGAACAATTGGTTGCTCGTGCGCAGAGTCATAACGCCTCCCTTATAGATCGTGGTGCAGGTACGCCGCCTGTTTCGGCAGGCGCAGGCTGAACAGGAAGGCCACCGCCATCATGCCGGTGACATACCAATAAAAGGTGTTTTCCATGCCCAGGGACTTCAAACCCAAGGCCACGTATTCCGCCGAGCCGCCGAAGATCGCGTTGGCCACCGCATACGCCAGGCCCACCCCGAGGGCACGCACTTGCGGCGGGAACATTTCCGCTTTCACCAGGCCGCTGATGGAGGTGTAGAAACTGACGATGGCCAACGCCAGCGTGATCAGCACAAACGCCAGGAACGGACTGCTGACGGTTTTCAGGCTGAGCAGGATCGGCACCGTACACACGGTGCCCAGCGCGCCGAACCACAGCATCGAATTACGCCGACCAATCTTGTCGGCCAGCATGCCGAACAGCGGCTGCATGCACATGTAGAGGAACAGCGCACCGGTCATGATGTAGCTGGCGGTCTTGGCGTGCATCCCGGCGGTGTTCACCAGGTACTTCTGCATGTAGGTGGTAAACGTGTAGAAAATCAACGAGCCGCCGGCGGTGTAGCCGAGCACGGTGATAAATGCCGCTTTATGGTCACGGAACAGTGCTTTGACGCTGCCGGCGTCCTTGTCTTCGCGCATTTCCTTGCTGGTGGTTTCTTTCAGGGTGCGACGCAGCAGCAGGGAGATCACCGCCGCGATGGCGCCGATCACGAACGGAATCCGCCAGCCCCAGGCACGCAGTTCGTCTTCGGTGAGGATCTGTTGCAGGATCACCACCACCAACACCGCCAGCAGTTGCCCGCCGATCAGGGTCACATACTGGAAGGAAGCGAAGAACCCACGCTGGCCCTTGAGCGCCACTTCACTCATGTAGGTCGCGGTGGTGCCGTATTCGCCGCCCACCGACAAGCCCTGGAACAGCCGCGCCACCAGCAGCAACGCCGGGGCCCAGGCGCCGATGTCTTTGTAGGTGGGCAGGAAGGCGATGACCAGGGAACCGGCGCACATCATCAGCACCGAGATCATCATCGAGTTTTTGCGCCCATGCTTATCGGCCACCCGGCCAAACAGCCAGCCGCCAATGGGCCGCATCAGGAACCCGGCGGCGAACACGCCGGCGGTATTGAGCAGTTGGACCGTGGGGTCGTCCGACGGGAAAAACGCCGGGGCGAAGTAAATGGCGCAGAAGGCGTAGACGTAGAAGTCGAACCATTCGACGAGGTTGCCGGAGGAAGCACCGACAATCGCAAAAATCCGTTTACTGCGTTCTTCTCCGGTGTAATGACTCGTTGTTGTTGTCATGTTTTTTCACTCAGTGGGAACGGTTATAGCCTAGACATACTTTGCAACAGCCACGTTCCGCATGCAGAGATTTACACAGATGTTGCCTGAAGCGGCCTCATCGGGGGCAAGCCCCCTCCCACCTTTGATGTGTGAATACATTCAAGTGTGGGAGGGGGCTTGCTCCCGATAGGTTTCAAGCCAACTCAGTAATCGAAGAACACCGTTTCCTTATCTGTCCCCTGCAACACCACATTCCACTGATGCACACCGTCCGCATCCGGCTTGGCAATCAAGGTACTGCGCCGCTCTGTGGGCACACACGCGAGCAACGGGTCATCCGCATTCAGCGCCTCACCGTCAAAATAAATCCGCGTGAGCAAGTGCTTCACCAGGCCACGGGCAAACACCAGCACCACCAGGTGCGGCGCCTGGGTCGTGCCCGCCAGCCCCGGCACGCTGCCCGGCTTGATGGTGGTAAAGCGGAAGCGCCCTTCGCCATCCACCGGCACCCGGCCGAAGCCTTCGAAGTTCGGGTCCAGCGCTTTGTCCTGCTCGTCCTCGGGGTGGTCGTACTTGCCGGCGGCATTGGCCTGCCAGACTTCCAGCATGGCGTCGTTGACGACATCACCGTTGCCGTCCACCACTTGCCCGCTGATCGCCACGCGCTCGCCGAGGGTGGCGGCGTTGGCCAGGGCTTCGCGGTTCAGCCAGGTCAGCCCGATGTGGTAATACGGCCCGACGGTGTGGGACGTGGTCGCATTGAGTGTCATCTCATTTCTCCATCGGCGTGGCATCGCGGCCGCGCAGGACGATGTCCCAGCGGTAGCCGAGGGCATAGGAAGGAATGGTTTTTTCCAGGTCGAACGTGGCGATCAGGCGTTGCTTGGCCGACGTGTCCGGCACGCAGTTGTAGATCGGGTCGTATTCGAGCAGCGGGTCGCCAGGGAAATACATCTGCGTGACCAGGCGCGTCAGCACGCTTGGCCCGAACAGCGAAAAATGGATATGCGCCGGGCGCCACGCGTTGTGGTGGTTCCCCCACGGGTAGGCGCCGGGCTTGATGGTCTGGAACTGGTACCAGCCCTCCGCGTCGGTGACGGTACGCCCGGTGCCGGTGAAATTCGGGTCGAGCGGCGCGTCGTGCAGATCGCGCGCGTGGTTGTAGCGGCCGGCCGCGTTGGCCTGCCAGATCTCCACGAGGATGCCCGGCACCGGCAGGCCGTTTTCATCGAGCACGCGGCCGTGAACGATGATGCGTTCGCCTTGCGGCTCGCCGTCGTGCTGTGCAGTCAGGTCGTTGTCCTTCTCGTTGATGCGCTCGGCGCCGATGCTCGGGCCGGTGATTTCCGACAGGGAATGGGGCAGGAACACCAACGGCCGGGACGGCGAACGCAGGTTCGTCGACTGGTAGGCCGGGTGCAGGTAATCAGGTTGAGTGCCCGCTTGCGGGCGCCGGTAACCGGGCTTGTCACTCATGGAGCGGTCCTCTCTTATTAGATGCGTTCAATCGCCAGGGCCAAGCCTTGACCAACACCGACGCACATGGTCGCCAGACCTTTGCGGCCACCGGTTTTTTCAAGTTGATGCAGGGCCGTCAGCACCAGCCGCGCACCGCTCATGCCCAGGGGATGGCCGAGGGCGATGGCGCCGCCGTTCGGGTTGACCTGGGGCGCGTCGTCGGCAATGCCCAATTCACGCAGCACCGCCAGACCCTGGCTGGCGAAGGCTTCGTTGAGTTCGATCACGTCAAAATCGCTGACGGCCAGGCCCAGGCGTTCCACCAGCTTGCGCACCGCCGGCACCGGGCCGATGCCCATCACCCGTGGCGCGACACCAGCACTGGCCATGCCCAGCACGCGGGCGCGGGCGGTCAGGCCGTGTTTTTTCACGGCTTCGGCAGACGCCAGGATCAGCGCCGCCGCGCCGTCATTCACGCCCGACGCATTGCCGGCAGTGACGGTCTTGTCCGGGCCATTGACCGGCTTGAGCCGAGCCAGGGTTTCCAGGGTGGTTTCGGCCCGTGGATGCTCATCGTGTTCCACCACGGTTTCGCCTTTTTTATGGGCGACCCGCACCGGCACGATTTCTTCGGCGAAGAAGCCGGCGGCCTGGGCGGCGGCAGTGCGTTGCTGACTGCGCAGGGCAAAAGCGTCCTGATCGGCGCGGGACACGTGGTAGTCGTCGGCGACGTTATCGGCGGTCTGCGGCATCGCGTCGACGCCGTACTGGGCCTGCATCAACGGGTTGATAAAGCGCCAGCCGATGGTGGTGTCTTCCAGCTTCATGTTGCGCGAAAACGCCGCGTCAGCCTTGCCCATCACGAACGGCGCGCGGGACATCGACTCGACGCCGCCGGCAATCGCCAATTCCATTTCACCGCTGGCAATCGCACGAAAGGCGGTGCCGATCGCATCCATACCCGAGGCGCACAAACGGTTGAGGGTCACGCCGGGAATGCTCGAAGGCAGGCCCGCCAGCAACAGCGCCATGCGCGCGACGTTGCGGTTGTCTTCACCGGCCTGGTTGGCGCAGCCGAGGAACACTTCATCGACCGCTTGCCAATCCACCGACGGGTTGCGCTCGATCAGTGCCTTGATCGGCAGCGCCGCCAGGTCGTCGGCGCGCACGGTGGACAGGCCACCGCCGAAACGGCCGATGGGGGTACGAATCGCATCACAGATAAATACGTCA
>NZ_JAKNRV010000679.1:0-1208 GCF_023072625.1 Pseudomonas emilianonis | reverse complement strand
CCGGGACTTTGAAGGCCGCCGCGCCGTCCTGGCCGCCGCTGTAGTTGCCGAAGGTCATATGCGCATCGCCGCCGCTGGCCTTCTCGGTGAAGGCGACGTTGGCGACATCCGACCAGGATTGCATGGCCAGTGCGGCCTGGGCTTTCTGCTGGCTGTTGAACTGGCTGAAGCCCGAGATGCCATGCTTGTTCAGCGTGCTCGAGGAGGCCGAGGTCAGGAAGGTGTATGTCAGGTCGATCTTGCCGTTGCCGTCAAAGTCCCGGTAAGCGGCGCCATCGCGCAGCAGTTGGGTGGCCGCCTGGTCAACGGAATAAGAGGGCTTGCCATTGATCGTGAGGTTGCCGCCACGGTCGTACAAATGACTGAAACTATCAATTTGCGTATACGCAGTGCTGGCTTGCGCGGCAGATACAATAGCCTGGTCTTTTACTTTTGACATAAACGTACTTCCTTGTGTGCAAGTGCATCAGTCTTGGGTCGATAGGAACCTCGCTGGCGAGATCGTCCTATCACTCGCCTCTTTTGAAGGCGTCACGAAACTGACACAACTTGAAATCTTTCGTCTACATCTATTTGTGCAGTAAAACCGACCATTCAGCAACTTAAGCAAGTCGTGTGCAATGTTTGCAGGGGGCTAGTTGCTTTTGTCCTACAAAAAGCAGCGCGCTGTTATTTAAATATTAAATAGCGGTAAAGCCGCTCAACTTGAGCGGCGCACTTATTTAAATGGATCCAATATATTGTTACGGTGTCATTGGCGACATTAAAGAGCCACCACCTTTATAAATACACAGGATTATCGGCAACTGTTCCAGCCCGCCTGGCGCAATGCCTGCAACAGTGTCTCGCCGTCCAAACCCGGCACCAGCACCCCGTCATCGGTGGTCATGCTTTCACCGGCCAGCATGGCATTGATGATCGCCTCCTCCACCGCCTCCGCCGCCGCGAGGAACAACGGGGAAATATGATCGTTATTGACCATCTGTAACGCGGTGCTGAACGCCAGGTCCTTGCGCCCGTAATCCGCCGGGGGCAGCGCCTGATTACCCGTGGCGAAGGCCAGGAATAGGTCGCCGCTGGAATCCTCGGTACCGCCGCCGGTGCGCGCAATCCCGATGGACGCGCGCTGCGCCAGGCGTTTGCATTGATGGGGCAACAACGGCGCGTCGGTGGCCAGGATCACCACGATCGAGCCCATGCCCGGCGTG
>NZ_JAKNRV010000678.1:0-1210 GCF_023072625.1 Pseudomonas emilianonis | reverse complement strand
GCGCCGCCAGCGCACGCGCCAGCAGGTGCGCATCATCTGGCGCGACCTGACCCGCCAGGCGGACCTGGTGCAAACCTGTCGCGACCTCTCCGACATGGCCGACGCCAGCATCGACCAGGCCTACCAATGGCTGTACCAACGCCATTGCGCACAGTTCGGCACGCCGACCGGGGGCCGCAGCGGTGAGCCGCAGCAGATGGTGATCCTCGGCATGGGGAAGCTCGGTGCGGTGGAGCTGAACCTGTCATCCGATATCGACTTGATCTTCGCCTACCCCGAGGGCGGCGAGACGGTGGGCGTGAAGCGCGCCCTGGATAACCAGGAGTTTTTTATTCGGCTGGGTCAAAAATTGATCAAGGCCCTCGATCCGATGACCGTCGACGGTTTCGTCTTCCGTGTCGACATGCGCCTGCGGCCCTACGGCTCGGCCGGCGCGCTGGTGCTCAGCTTCAATGCGCTGGAACAGTATTACCAGGACCAGGGCCGCGATTGGGAGCGTTACGCCATGATCAAGGCGCGCGTCGTGGCCGGCGATCAGGTGGCCGGTGCGCAGTTGCTCGATATGCTGCGACCGTTCGTCTACCGCCGCTATTTGGACTTCTCCGCCATCGAAGCGCTGCGCACCATGAAGCAGCTGATCCAGCAGGAAGTGCGGCGCAAGGGCATGGCCGAAAACATCAAGCTCGGCTCGGGCGGCATCCGCGAAGTGGAATTTATCGCCCAAGCGTTCCAGTTGATCCATGGCGGGCGCGACCTCAGCCTGCAACAACGGCCGTTGCTCAAGGTGCTGGGCACCCTGGAAGGCCAGGGCTACCTGCCGCCGGCGGTGATCGCCGAGTTGCGCGATGGCTACGAATTCCTGCGTTACACCGAGCATGCGATCCAGGCGATTGCCGATCGCCAGACCCAGATGCTGCCGGACAGCCCCGAAGACCAGGCGCGCATTGCCTTTATGCTCGGCTTTGCCGATTGGGCCGCGTTCCATGAGCGCCTGATGTACTGGCGTGGGCGGGTGGACTGGCATTTCCGCCAGGTGATCGCTGATCCGGATGAAGAAGACGGCGAAGAAGGCGAATTGGTCGTCGGTGGGGAATGGTTGCCGTTATGGGAAGAGTCCCAGGACGAAGACGCGGCCTGCCGCCAATTGGCCGAAGGCGGCTTCACCGACGCGCCCAAAGCGCTCAAAGCCCTGGCCGGCCTGCGCGGATGC
>NZ_JAKNRV010000677.1:0-1217 GCF_023072625.1 Pseudomonas emilianonis | reverse complement strand
CACCCGTTCCTGAATGACACCAGGGTCGTGGCCGAGCAAACAGGCGCGCTGCTCGGGACTCAAGGCCAGGGTGTGTTGCGCGGTCAAATCAAGGCTCAGATCGTTCATCGGGGATGTCCTTAAACAGAGAGGCCGGCCGACTGGCCAGAGCGCTCGACGGTGCCTTCGGCAGCGCTGTCAAACACGCTGCGGTCAGTCATTTCGCCCATGGCCACGACGATCCGCCGTGGGCCTTCGAACGGGTCGCGGGCATGCGCGACGAGCATGTTGTCGAGCATCACCACATCGCCACGCCGCCAGTCGAAGCGCACTGCGCAGGCTTCGTAGAGTTGGCCCAGTTGTTCCATGACCGCGTCGTCGATGGGCGTGCCGTCACCGAAATACACTTGGCGCGGCATGTGCCCGGCACCGACGATGCCTAGCAGGTCGCGGCGTACATCGGCTTGCAGGCAATAGTCGTGGTGCAGCTGGACCTGATTGAAGAATGACTTTTCCCCGGTGTACGGATGGCGGATCACCGCTGGGCAAGGCGTGCGGGTCTGCAGGCCGCCGTTGGCCAACCATTCGAGTTCCACGCCTTGCTCGCGGCACGCAGCCTCGACCACGGCACGCTCGTCGGTCTTGTAGAAGTCGCGCCAATCCACATCGAAGCCCGGGGTGAAGGTGCGCACGTACAACAAACCCTTACGCTCGAAGATCTCGGCCAGCTCGGCCGGCAAGGCGCGATACATGGCCCGGCAGTCGACGATGGGCGTGGCGCCACCGACCGGCGATGGCTGCTCGCAGAAGAACCACTGCTTGCGCGGCCAGCGGCGCAGGTGTGCGCTTTCGTTGTGGAACAGGATCATCTGCTGCTCGGGGTAAGGCGTGGAGCGGTAGGTGTTGCGCCCGCCTTCCTTCTTCGGCAAGTCGCCATAGGCGCCATACAAGCCCGGCTGGATGGCCTCGGCGAAGGCCTCAAAATCCTGCGCGGTGCTCAAACCGAAGCCACGGAACAGCAAGCCGGCATGACAGCGCAGCTTGGTTTCGATGAACTCGCGATGCTGGCTGGCCCAGACACAAGGGTCGAGGTCGGCGCTGACCGGCTCGATCACCAGGGGGAACTGACTGTCGGCATTCAGCGGCGTGCAACGTACCGCAGATTCGGCAGCGGACGGCGCGGCCTGGCGGGTGAAGGACTTGAGCTTGTCGCGCTTGGCCTCCAGCCGCGAGCGACC
>NZ_JAKNRV010000676.1:0-1220 GCF_023072625.1 Pseudomonas emilianonis | reverse complement strand
TGAACAGCGTAGAGACCGCCGCTCATGGCAACCCAGTTCACCGTCGAAACGGGATGGGTTCCAGGGCCTATCACCGAAGACGATTCGCGCGGCGGCGCACAGGTGATGATCGACGAGCACACAGGTCAAATCCTTCGATGCCAGTGCGGCGTTGAAGGTGCCGGGGGTGATCAAGGTCCTCGAAATCGAAAGCCGCCCTCTGCCTTCGGAGTTCCAGCCGCTGGGCGGCGTGGCCGTGGTGGCGAGCAACACCTGGGCAGCGATCAAGGGCCGTGAAGCGCTGAGCATTGTCTGGGATGACGGCGTCAACGCCAGCTATAACTCCATCGATTACCGCAAGGATCTGGAAGCGGCCGCGCAGCAACCGGGCAAAGTGGTGCGCAACACCGGCACCCTCGACCAGGCCATGAGCGATGCCGACAGCACCCTCGAAGCCGCCTATTACCTGCCGCATCTGGCCCAGTCGCCGATGGAACCGATGGTTGCCATCGCCCGTTTCGACAAGGGCCAGTGCGAAGCCTGGGCGCCAAGCCAGGCGCCTCAGGTGACTCGCGAGCGCGTTGCCGAGCGCCTGGGCCTGCCTTTCGATAACGTGACCATCAATGTCACGCTGCTGGGCGGCGGCTTCGGTCGCAAGTCCAAGCCGGACTTCGTGGTCGAGGCGGCCATCCTCGCCAAGGAATTCCCCGGCAAGGCCGTGCGCGTGCAGTGGACCCGTGAAGATGACATCCATAACTCCTACTTCCACACGGTTTCCGCCGAGTACCTCAAGGCTGGCCTGAACAAGGACGGCCTGCCTTCTGCCTGGCTGCACCGCACCGTCGCGCCGAGCATCACTGCACTGTTTGCACCGGGCATGAACCATGAGGCGGCGTTCGAGTTGGGTATGGGCTTTACCAACATGGCCTACGCGATTCCCAATGTGCGCCTGGAAAACCCCGAAGCTGCGGCTCACACCCGGGTTGGCTGGTATCGCTCGGTATCGAACATCCCCCACGGCTTTGCGATTCAGAGCTTTGTCGATGAGCTGGCGCACAAGGCCGGTCAGGACCCGTTGCAGTACCAACTCAAACTACTCGGGCCGGATCGTCAGATCGATCCTAAAACCCTGAGCGATGAGTGGAACTACGGCGAATCCCCGGAGCGCTACCCGATCGATACCGCTCGCCTGCGCGGGGTGCTGGAAACCGCCGCCAAGGCCGCCGGCTGGGAGTTGCCGC
>NZ_JAKNRV010000675.1:0-1221 GCF_023072625.1 Pseudomonas emilianonis | reverse complement strand
CCCGCACAAATGCACCTCGCGTACCCAACCGATACTGGCCAAGGGCAGGTCCAGCGCCGCGCATTCGTCGTCGCGCAGCGGCTGCCAGCCTTCGAACAGCGGCGTCACGCTGAAGCCGTCGTTGGACAGCCGCGTCAGCCGCCGCGTCAGCGAGCCGTCATCGAACAGCCAGTCAAGGGTCAACGGCGCGGGCAGGGGGCTCAGAAGGCTCTGGGTCAGCCATTGGCAAGCATCGGGAAGGGCGATTGAGTGCGGCACGGTGCGTCAATATTGGCAGCAAAAGAGGCCGCGAGCTTACCATGGCGCCCGGCTCTTTTGCCGGGTTGAACCGGTGCCTTGCGTCGATCGTGCTTGCATCTGCAGGCTCCGATCAGTACAAAACGCGCTGAGCCGCACGGCAACGCGAGATCTATCGACCGTCGGCCAACCTGCCTGGACCCTGAGGAAGCAAGTAAATGAAGAAGTGGCAATGTGTAGTCTGCGGCCTGATCTATAACGAAGCGGAAGGCTGGCCGGATGACGGAATCGCACCGGGCACCCTGTGGCAGGACGTTCCGGCAGACTGGCTGTGCCCGGACTGCGGCGTGGGCAAAACCGATTTCGAAATGATCGAAATCGCGTAATCGCGAATTTAAGAAACGTATTACAAGGAGAAAGGAATGAACGCACCTGTCGTGATCGTCGGCACAGGACTGGCCGGTTACAACGTGGCCCGCGAGTTTCGCAAGCTCGACAGCGAAACCCCGTTGCTGCTGATCACCGCGGATGATGGGCGCTCCTACTCCAAGCCCATGCTCTCCACCGGCTTTGGCAAGAACAAGGAAGCCGATGGCCTGAGCATGGCTGAACCTGGCGCCATGGCCGAGCAACTCAAGGCCGAAGTGCGCACGCATACCCGTATCACCGGCATCGACCCGGGCCACAAGCGCCTGTGGATCGGTGAAGAAGCGGTGGCCTACCGCGACCTGGTCCTGGCCTGGGGCGCGGAAACCGTGCGAGTGCCGGTCGAAGGCGACGCTGCGGAGCTGATTTTCCCGATCAACGATCTTGAAGACTACGCGCGCTTTCGCGCGGCAGCCGCCGGTAAACGCCGCGTCCTGCTGCTCGGCGCCGGCCTGATCGGCTGTGAATTTGCCAACGATCTGATCCTCGGTGGCTACGAAATCGACCTGGTGGCGCCGTGCGAGCAAGTCATGCCAACCCTGCTGCACCCGGGTATGC
>NZ_JAKNRV010000674.1:0-1246 GCF_023072625.1 Pseudomonas emilianonis | reverse complement strand
TGAACTGGTCAAGTAATTTTGGACACCAGTTAAGGTTTCACGCCGCCAGTTTCTCCATAGCTACCGGCGACCGGTAGCCGTTGTAGCTATGGAGCCTGACGTTGTTGTATCGCATCACATAACGCTGCACATCCACGCGGGCTTCATGCTCCGAACTGTAGCCGGCTTCGGGCACCCACTCTGACTTCAGGCTGCCAAAGAAACGCTCCATCGGGGCGTTGTCCCAGCACTCACCTTTGCGACTCATGCTTTGCAGGAGTCCATGCTTGCGCATCTCATTCCTGAATTTGTGACTGGTGTATTGGCAACCTTGATCAGAATGAAACAGCACCTCTTTTGGACGGCCTCGCAATTGAACCGCCATTCGCAACGCTTCGCAGGTCAGCGTGGCATCGGAAATCATTGAAAATGACCATCCAACGATCCGACGAGCAAACAGATCCAGAACCGCTGCGAAATACATCCAGCGCTTGCCGACCTTGATGTACGTGACGTCGCCGCACCACACCTGGTTGATCGCCGTGACATCAAACTTGCGTTTGAGCACATGCGGCGCGACCAGCGCTTCCACGCCGGAAGATTTGTACTTGTGCCGACGCCGCTGATGACTGGCAACACCGGCTTCGCGCATCAAACTGCGAGCCATATGGCGCCCGACACGATGTCCCTTCGCTTGCAGCTCCTTGGAAAGGGTGCGAGACCCCGCAGAGGCTCTGGATTCCTTGTGATGCTCGACCAGCACGGCTTTAAGTTTCTCCCGCTCAGGTTTCACCTTGCCTTGGCGCTGACGCCAGGCGTAAAAGCTGCTGCGGTTGACTCCAAACGCCCGACAGCAATTGTTAACGCCGTACTGCTCGTCCAGCTCGTTGATCAACGAGAATGATCTTTGGAGTCCAAAAGCAGGAGAGCACTGGCCTTTTTTAGGATTTCAATGTCCAGGTCTTTTTGCCTGAGCAACGCTTTGAGCTGCTGAATCTCTCGCTGATCAGCGGTAATCGCCTTGGCCCCCTCCGGGGGTGAGCCCAAGCGCTCTTTGCGAACCTGATCGACCCAACGGCGCAATGCCGTAGGGCCGATATCCAGACTGGCACAGACCTCAGGAACTGACTGACCTTCGTCCAGCACCATGCTGGCAGCCCTGAGCTTGAACTCACTCGAGTAAGATTTACGCATAACCAAACACCTCAGATTTGGGCGCCATCATAGCGCCCGATTGAAGTGTCCAAAATCATTAGGCCAGTTCAAG
>NZ_JAKNRV010000673.1:0-1259 GCF_023072625.1 Pseudomonas emilianonis | reverse complement strand
TGTATGGACCGGAAACATGGTGGACACATGTGCGGGGACATGGTTGACACATTATGGACCATAGTCAGGTTTGCTCACGTCGATCGTTCGTAGGAAGTGATGACAGAAGTAGACATCAAAAAGGCCATCACTTTCAGAGTTAGGCCGTATTGCGATGTGAAGCCCAGCCAAACCCTTGGCAATGCTGAAATAGCGTTTCTGAAAGCGAAATCGACTGTGATAAGCCTTAGCCAGCACATCATCCGGACCGTATTCAAACTCCGATAACTGCTGCGGATAAGCCCAGGGGCTGGAGCGATACCGGTCCATAGGTACCTTGTAGTCCAACGCTTGATGAGGACGTTGCAGGTTATAAATCTCACGCCATTGATCAAACGCTTTTTGAGCTTCCTTGGTAGTGGAAAAATGACGCCCTTCAAGCACTTCGGCCTTGAGTGAACGATGGAAACGTTCGATTTTTCCATTTGTTTGAGGATGGTAAGGACGGCTGAAGCTGATCCGAATTCCTAGGCGAATCAACCAGATACTTAGCTCTGTGATTTCACCAGGGTTGCGTGGCGAGCCCCATGGCGGGCCGTTATCAACGTTGATGCGAGCCGGTAATCCGAAGCGCTGGAATACCTCTATCATCTTCTCCTTCACCGTAGCTCCACGCTCGTTGTCACAGGCCTGAATTGCCAAATTGAATCGCGAATGGTCGTCCAGCATAGTCAGGGGATGGCATCGGCCTTCTTGCGTAGGAAAATGCCCTTTGAAATCCATCTGCCAAAGATCGTTAGGCGCATCGTGCTCAAATCTCAGCTTTGCCTCTTGTTCCTTCTGAGAAGGCTGAATCAGACCGTGCCGGTGCAGGACATTGGTGACGGTGCTGGGAGCGATCTGCTTGTTCAAGAGGCTGCTGATTGTGCGTCCACCCCATGCTGGATGGTCTTGCCTAAGTGCTATGACCTGCGCTTCCAGAGCTGCGGTGGTCAGTTTGGGACTGGTGGCCGGTTTGCGAGACTTCTCTTGCAGCCCTGGCTGACCGTGCGCTTCGTAGCGTTTGAGCCACTTATAGGCTGTTTGCGGACTGATGCCGAATCGTCGGCATAGCTCTCGTTTATTACTGCCGGGTTGCCGTGCTAAGGCAATGAACTCTTCTTTCAGGCTCATGGTGTCTCTCGTGTTCCAGGGCATGATGGCTTTCCGGCGAAGTTGGCTCGCCGAAAAGTGTCCACCATGTCCCCGTACACCCGTCCACCATGTGTCCGGTCCATACA
>NZ_JAKNRV010000672.1:0-1271 GCF_023072625.1 Pseudomonas emilianonis | reverse complement strand
ACGAAGTTCTTTTTGCCTGTTTTGCCGGGCATTCTCGAAGGCCGTCGCGCCGGGATGTGGACCGTGGCCCTGACCTGCTCCGGCAACGCCTTGGGCCTGACCTACGCACAGTTCCGAGCCCTGGACAGCACCGCCCTGGCCCGCGAGCGCACGCGTATCGAAGCCCTGTTCGAAGGTTCGCGGCCGCACTACCTAATCGACACCATCACCGACCTGCCAGGGGTGATCGCCGACATCAACCGGCGCCTGGCACGTGGTGAAATGCCGCAAAGCCACTGATCAAGGTCAACTCAACGGCATTCACGTCGGGCAAACCCCGCAAAACAGGCTTAAAGTAAAAGAACTTCGTCGCCAAAGAACGGAGATTTGCCCTGATGAGAGAGGAACCAAGCGATGCCGTGGAAAAATTCCGAGTCACGTTACAGCACTATGTCGATAGCGTTGCATTGGTTGATGCTTGTGCTGCTGGCGGTGGTTTACGCCTGTATTGAGTTTCGCGGGATCTTCCCCAAAGGCAGTGGCGGGCGCACGTTGATCGTGGAAATGCACTTCATGCTCGGCCTGACCGTGTTTGTGCTGGTCTGGCTGCGTTTGTTTGCGCGCTCGCTGGGAGTTGCGCCGAAGATTGTACCGGCACCGCCGCAATGGCAGGCCCTGCTCGCGACCCTGATGCATATTGCGCTGTATGCCTTGATGATCGGCATGCCGATTGCCGGCTGGCTGATCGTCAGCGCCCAAGGGCACTCCGTGATGTTCTACGGAATCGAGTTGCCGCCCTTGATCGGCGAAAACAAGGACTTGTCCAAGCAGATCAAAGAGTGGCATGAACTGGGCGGTTCCATCGGTTATTGGTTGATTGGCCTGCATGCCGCGGCCGGTCTGTACCACCACTACTTCATGCGTGATAACACGGTGTTGCGCATGATCCCCAAACGCTAGGCAGCCAACCCTCGGCGGCCTTGCAAGCCGCCGGTGTGGACGAAGATCAGACGCGTGCCCGCAGGGAAGCGTCCGGCGGCGACCTGTTGCTTCAACGCCAGCAGTGCTTTGCCGGTGTAGAGCGGCTCCAGCGGTAAGCCGCAAGCCTGTTGCGTGGTCTCGATAAAGTCGAGCAATAACCGGTCGACCTTGGCGAAGCCGCCCCGGCTGGCGTCCAACAACTCATACCCGCCCTGCACAATGGCGCGCACGTTCTGCGCTACGCCGTGATCGCCCGGCACCGCCATTGCGCCGTACACCGGATGCGCCCCCGCCTCGGCCAGTCAACAAAT
>NZ_JAKNRV010000671.1:0-1272 GCF_023072625.1 Pseudomonas emilianonis | reverse complement strand
CACGGCGCAGGAGGCTTTGGCGATGTTGCTGACCGGGAGTGGCCTGATGGCGCGCTATGCGCGCAGTGACGCGTTCACCTTGCAACTGCCCGAGGTCAGCCCACCGCCTGTCAGCCGTGGTGCATCGGCGCGCAACGCTGCACGGATCAACAACAGCTATGCCACGGCGTTGCAACAGGCGATCGAAGCCAGCCTGTGCCGTTCGCCGTTGACCCGCCCCGGGAGTTTCAGGGCGCTGGTGCAACTCTGGGTCAGCCCTGAGGGGCTGATCGAATACAGCCGGTTGGTCAGTTCCACTGGCGATGAACAACGCGATGAAGCCCTGGTGCGCAGCCTGGGCGCTGCCCGGGTCGAACGCCCGGCGCCCAGTTCGCTGCGCCAGCCGGTGACTTTACTTTTGATGCCCGACACAACAGGAACACGCATGGAATGCACAGCAGGGACAGGAGCCTGGGGCGGATGAAAGATTCCGGGCACAGTACGATGGTCAGCTTGTTCCTGGCGTCCTACGAGGACTTCAAGGTGCGTTTGCGCAAGCGCCTGGGCTCGGAGGACCTGGCCAACGACGTCCTGCACGAAACCTACCTGCGCGTCGACCGCATGGACGTGCCGCCGAACCTGGCGCAACCCAATGCCTACCTGTACCGCATGGCCTTGAACATCGCTGCCGACCGTCGCGAGGCCGACGCCCGCCTGTTGACGGGCAGCGAGGTTGAAGAGCTGCTGCAAAGCGCCGACGAAGCCCAGGACCCCTCGCGGGTGGTGGGTGGTCAAAAAGAAATCCAATCCCTGGTCAAGGCCCTCTACGAATTGCCAGCACGCCGGCGCAAGATCCTCATCGCCGCGCGCCTGGAAGAAGCGCCGCACCTGGAAATCTCCCAGCGCTTCGGGATTTCCACGCGCATGGTCGAAAAAGAAATCAAGGCCGCCCTGGGCCACTGCGCCAAGCGTCTGGAAAGAAAAGTCATCCAGCGGTTCGGTCCCGGGGCCGGAAAACCGTCTTAGTGTTGAGTCCCTGATAAAACCGTGAGTATTTGCGCGCTTGAACATTTTTAGCCTCTCCACCGCCCGGGCAACCCCCGCCAGCCCATTGCACGATGAAGCCCGCGACTGGCTGCTCCTGCTGACCTCGGGCCGCGCCACCGTGGCGGATGCCAAAGCCCTGAAGGCGTGGTGCGCCCATAGCCCGGAGCATGCCCAGGCGTTCGAGCAGACCAAGGCGTTGTGGCGGCAATTGGGCACGGCGATTGAACAGGCGCAGCGCCCGCGCCA
>NZ_JAKNRV010000670.1:0-1273 GCF_023072625.1 Pseudomonas emilianonis | reverse complement strand
CAGGGCGCGATCGATGGTCGCCTGTGGCAGAGCCGCGAGGACTTGGCCGAGGTCTACCTGAACTGGGGCGGCTATGCCTATGGTGGTGCCGACGAGGGCACCGCCGCCCGCGAGCAATTCGCCCAGCGCCTGAGCCAGGTGCAGGCGGTGCTGCAGAACCAGGACAATCGCGAGCACGACCTGCTCGATTCCAACGACTACTACCAATTCCAGGGCGGCATGCTCGCGGCCGTGGAAACCCTGAGCGGCGATAAGGCCGCCAGCTACCATGGCGACCACAGCCAGCCGGACTTGCCAAAAATCCGCACCTTGAAGGAAGAGCTGAATCGGGTGATCCGTTCCCGCGCCGCCAACCCCAAGTGGATCGAAGGCGTGAAACGCCATGGCTATAAAGGCGCATTCGAGATGGCGGCGACCGTGGACAATCTCTTCGCGTTCGACGCCACCACTGCGCTGATCGACGATCATCAATACGCCTTGCTCGCCGATGCCTACCTGCTCGACCCCGACACCCGCGCCTTTGTGCAACAGCACAATCCCGATGCTCTGCGGGATATGACCGAGCGCATGCTCGAGGCCCAACAACGCGGCATGTGGCAGGCGCCGGGGGCGTATCGCGAGGCGTTGGAAAACCTGTTGCTGGATATAGAAGAAGACAGCTGATGACTGATATTCCCCATTTTCCGCTGTCGGCCGTGGTCGGCGCCGACGACCTGAAGCTGGCGCTGTGCCTGACCGCCATCGACCCGAAGATCGGCGGTGTGCTGATCGAAGGCCCGCGCGGCATGGCCAAGTCCACCCTGGCGCGTGGGTTGGCGGACCTGTTGGCCAGCGGTCAATTCGTCACCTTGCCGTTGGGCGCCACCGAAGAACGACTGGTCGGCACCCTCGACCTGGATGCCGCATTGGGCGAAGGCCGCGCGCAGTTTTCACCCGGCGTGCTGGCCAAGGCTGACGGCGGCGTGTTGTATGTCGACGAGGTCAACTTGCTGCCTGATCACTTGGTGGACCTGCTGCTGGACGTGGCCGCCAGCGGTACCAATCTGATTGAGCGCGACGGCATTTCCCACCGGCATTCGGCGCGCTTTGTGCTGATCGGCACGATGAACCCGGAGGAGGGTGAGTTGCGCCCGCAGTTGCTCGACCGCTTCGGTTTCAACGTGGCTTTGAGCGGGCAAACCGTGCCGGCCGAGCGTGGGCAGATCATCCGTCGGCGCCTGGACTTCGACAGCGACCCCGCAGCGTTCTGCGCGCAGTGGGCGCAGCCGCAGTC
>NZ_JAKNRV010000066.1:0-19862 GCF_023072625.1 Pseudomonas emilianonis | reverse complement strand
CAGAGCATGCCGTGGTCGTCGATCAGCGCGTCGAACGGGTCGCTCTGCCAGGCCTGCACCGGGCCGGTCGGGACCACATCGGTGTGGCCGGCAAAGCACAGCACCGGGCCGTCGTGCTTGCCGTGGGTGGCCCAGAAGTTGTCCACGTTTTCGATGCGCATCGGCTCAAGCTGGAAACCGGCGTCACCCAGGCGCTGCATCATCAGCTTTTGGCAATCGGCGTCGATCGGCGTCACCGAGGGGCGGCGGATCAGGTCGATGGCAAGTTGAAGGGTCGGCGAAAGGTCGGCATGGGCCGTCATGGGGGGGAACTCCGGAGCTTTTATAGATGAGCAGGCAAGGCACACAAAACGGCCGTTATCTTATAGCAAAACGGCGGCCAGAGGCCGCCGTTTAGTGCATTGCGCAAGTTTTTACAGCGCGGTGGCCGGCTCTGCCTTCGGCGCCGGTTTGGGCAGCGACGACAGGAACGCCATGATCAACGCCGCCACATACGGCAGCGATTGCACCAGCAGCATCACCACCCAGAAGCGCATGTCGTTGCTCGGCAGACCTTGCACCAGGTAGATGCCCAGCGCCGCGCCCCACAACAGCAGCATGATGAACATCTCTTCGCGTGCTTCGGAAATCGCTACCCAGAAGCCGTGGTTATCCGCGTTTTTCGGTGTACGAAAGAACGGAATACTGGTGGTGAAGAAGCCATACAGCACCGCTTTGGCGATGGTGTGCGACAACGCCAACCCGGCCAGGGCCGCACAGAACGCGTCCTTGAGGTTTACCCCCACGGCGCGGCGGTACAGGAAGATGATCTTGCCCACCTTGAACACGAACAACGCCAACGGCGGGATCGCGAAAATCAGCAGCGGCGGGTCGACCCGGGTCGGCACGATGATCATCGCCGCCGACCACAACAGCGCGCCGACGGTAAAGAAGATGTTCATGCCATCCGCCACCCACGGCAACCAGCCCGCGAGGAAGTGGTAGCGCTGGCCACGGGTCAGCTCGGTGTCCTTGCCGCGCAACAGGCTGGCGGTGTGACGCTTGATGATCTGGATCGCGCCATAGGCCCAGCGGAAACGCTGTTTCTTGAAGTCGATGAAGGTGTCGGGCATCAGGCCTTTGCCGTAGCTGTCGGGGTAATACGCGGCCGACAGGCCTTTCTCGAACACACGCAGGCCGAGTTCGGCGTCTTCGCAGATGCACCAGTCGGCCCAGCCCAGCTCTTCGAGCACCGAGCGACGGGTCATGGTCATGGTGCCGTGCTGGATGATCGCGTCGCGGTCGTTGCGGGTGACCATGCCGATATGGAAGAAGCCTTTGTATTCGGCGTAGCAGAGCTTCTTGAAGGTGCTTTCGTTCTGGTCGCGGTAATCCTGTGGCGACTGCACCACGGCGATTTTCGGGTCGGCGAAGTGCGGCACCATGTGCTTGAGCCAGTTCGGCGACACGCAGTAGTCCGAGTCGATCACCGCAATCACTTCGGCATCCTTGGCGGTGTGCGGGATCAGGTAGTTCAGCGCGCCGCCCTTGAAACCGGCCAGGGGCGAAACGTGGAAGAACTTGAAGCGCGGGCCCAGGGTTGCGCAGTAGTCGCGCACCGGTTCCCACACCGCCGGGTCCTTGGTGTTGTTGTCGATGATCAGGACTTCGTAGTCCGGGTAGTCGAGGGCGGCCAGCGCATCGAGGGTCTGTTTGACCATCTCTGGCGGCTCGTTGTAGCACGGCACATGGATCGACACTTTCGGACGGTAGTCCGAGTCCCCCACGACCGGCAGGAATTCACGCCGACGCTTGTGGGTCCAGACCGCTTCCGCCAGTTCATGGGCTTCGGTCAGCAGCACGATAAACACGCCCAGGGCGCCGAGTGCCAGGAGGAAACCCACCGTCAGGCTGAACCAGGTGCTGTATTGCTGGCTGTAGTCGTAGCCGATCCACACCAGCACCGAACCGCACAGGAACGCGATAAAGGTCAGGAAGGTGCGGCCGCGTTGACGCAGGGCCGAGCCGTCGATCATCAGCAGGGTCAACGACAGCAGTGCAAGCACCACCGAGCCGATGGCCAGCACGCGCCATTGCGGGATCGCGACCACCGGCCCTTCGAAGTTGAATTTTTGCTGGCGTGCGGCGTTGTACACGCCCCAGTAAGCGCCGACCGAGCCTTCGTCGCTGGCTTTCCACGGCTGATCGAAGGCCTCGATCACGAAGTAGTTGAAGCCCTGGCGGTTGAGCTTGTTGACCAGCGTGCGTAGGTAAATTGCCTGGTCGGCGGGGGACGCATCAGCACCGCCACGCATGCGGCCGTTGCTCGGCCAGCCGACTTCCGACAGCAGCAGCGGCTTTTTCGGGAAGGCCTTCTTCAGATCCCGTGCACGGTCGAGTACGAATTGGCCCGCCTGGGCCACCGGAATATGTTCCCAGTACGGCAGGATGTGCGCGGCGATCAGGTCGACGTGCTTGGCCAACTGCGGGTTGTGCTCCCAGATGTGCCACTGCTCGGAGGTGGTCACCGGCACCTTGACGGCGGCGCGCACGCGATCCAGCAGCACGATCAGTGCTTCAGGGGTGATTTCTTCACGGAACAGCGCTTCGTTGCCGACCACCACGCGCACGACACTGCGCGAGCTGTTGGCGATCTCGATGGCGCGCTGGATCTCGCGTTCGTTGCGTTCCAGGTCCGGGCTGATCCAGATCCCCAGGGTGACGCGCAGGCCGAACTCTTCCGCCAGCTTGGGGATATCCCCCAGGGTGCCGTCGACCGAGTAGGTACGGATGTTGTCCGTCAGCTTGCTCATGATCGCAAGATCCTGACGCATCTGGTCGTCGGTCGGGTACTGGTCTTTCTGTGGGTACTGGCCTTGCTGAAACGGCGAGTAGGAAAAACCGGAGATCTGTTCAGGCCAGTTGGGGGTGGTGACCGGGCGGTTGATCAGCGCCCAGAAGCCGGTGAACAGTGCGGCAATTGCCAGCACCACCACCAGGTTGAGTCCAAATTTACGCGATGACATGGTGATTTCGGGTTCCAAAAGGTGCGGAACGAAAAGAGGTGTCGGCCTACACCGAACGGCGCGCATCCTACACCGGCCCTTCCCTGAGCGTACAGCAGACTGAGAAAAACCGGACGTTAGTCCGCGAATGTTCAACTAAGTTCTTAACTTGCAGCTTGCAGCTTCGAACTTATCGCTACGTAGTCCATAATGCGCGCCGGTTTTTGGGGTAATGGTCATGAGTACAGAAGATCCGCGGTTTGCAGGCGTCGCCCGTTTGTATGGCATTGAAGGCCTGGAGCGCTTGAAAGCGGCCCATGTGGCGATCGTCGGCGTCGGCGGCGTAGGCTCATGGGCGGCGGAAGCCATCGCCCGTTGTGGGGTGGGCGAGATCTCGCTGTTCGATTTGGATGATGTTTGCGTCAGCAACAGCAACCGCCAGTTGCATGCCCTGGACAGCACCGTGGGCAAACCCAAGGTCGACGTGATGGCTGAGCGCCTGCGCGGCATCAACCCGGATTGCACGGTGCATGCGGTGGCGGACTTCGTCACCCGCGACACCATGGCCGAGTACATCACCCCCAACATCGACTGCGTGATCGACTGCATCGACGCCGTCAACGCCAAGGCGGCACTGATCGCCTGGTGCAAGCGCCGCAAGATCCAGATCATCACCACCGGCGGTGCCGGCGGGCAGATCGACCCGACGTTGATCCAGGTCTGCGACTTGAACCGCACCTTCAACGACCCCCTGGCCTCGAAAGTGCGCTCCACCCTGCGCCGTGACTATGGCTTCTCGCGCACGGTGACCCGTCATTACAGCGTGCCGTGTGTGTTTTCCACCGAGCAACTGCGCTATCCGAAGCCGGACGGCAGCATCTGTTTGCAGAAGAGTTTTGTTGGCGACGGGGTAAAGCTGGACTGCGCCGGCGGGTTTGGCGCGGTGATGATGGTGACGGCCACCTTCGGCATGGTGGCGGCGACCAAGGCCGTGGACAAGATTGTGGCCGGGGTGCGCCGGCCTTCCGAGCGGGTCAAGCCTTCTTAAATCTCAAGGCCTTGCTCCATTCAAATGTGGGAGGGGGCTTGCCCCCGATAGCGGTGGTTCAGTCAATGTATTCAGTGACTGACACTCTGCTATCGGGGGCAAGCCCCCTCCCACATTTGGTTTTATGTACGGCTTAGTTCGCGCATACGCTGCAAGACAGCATTCAGGCCATTGCTGCGCGATGGCGACAACTGGCGCGACAGCCCCAGTTGATTGAACCAATCCGGCAAGTCGACCGCCTGCAACTCGGCGGCCGAGAGCCCGTTGACCCGTGCCAGTAGCAACGCTACCAACCCGCGAATCATGCGCGCATCGCTGCTGGCGGCGAACTGCCAATGGCCGTCGGATAAACGCCCCACCAACCACACAAGGCTCTCGCAGCCCTGCACCAGGTGGGTGTCGACTTTGTCTGCATCCGCCAATGCCGGCAGCCGCTCGCCCCATTGCATCAGCAGGCGCGCGCGTTGCTCCCAACTGCCCACCGCCTGAAACGACTCAAGCGCGCTGACTGCCTCGACCGGCAGGCTCATCGCAGCATATCCAGTGCCTGGTCCAGCGCTTCAAAGAATCGCTCCAGATCATCGGAATCGTTGTACAGCGCCAGGGATACGCGAATCGCCCCCGACAAGTGCATCGCCTTGAGCAGCGGCATTGCGCAATGATGGCCGGCGCGCACGGCAATGCCCTGCTCGGTCAGCAAGTGAGCAAGATCGGCGTTATGCACGCCTTCTACCACGAAACTGACCAACGCCACCTGCGGCGCGCCCAGTACGCGCACGCCATTGCGCGCTTTCAGCCCGCGCAACAGGTAGTCGTGCAGCGCAGCTTCGTGGGCGATGACCGCCGCTTGATCCAGTGAATTCAGGTAATCCAGGCTGGCACCCAGGCCGATCACGCTGGCAATCGGCGGGGTGCCGGCCTCGAACCCCAGCGGCGCGGGGCGGAAGCTGGCGTTGTGGTAATCGGCCTGTTGCACCATTTCGCCGCCGAACTGCCAGTGGCGCAGCTGATGCAGGGCTTGGGTGCGGCCATACAGCACGCCGACGCCGTCCGGGCCGTAGAGTTTGTGGCTGGAAAATACGTAGAAGTCGCAGCCCAGGGCTTGTACGTCGTGGCGGCCATGGACGATGCCCTGGGCGCCATCGACCACGGTCAGCGCGCCCTCGGCCTTGGCCATTGCCAGCAGGTGTTCCAGCGGTTGCCAGGTGCCCAGCACGTTGGACAGTTGGCTCACCGCCAGCAGGCGCGTGCGCGGGCCGATCAGCGCGGCGGCGGCCTCAAGGTCGATCATGCCGTCGTCGCCAACGGGCAGGATCACCAGTTCCAGCGCGCGACGTTTGGCCAGTTGCTGCCAGGGCAGCAGGTTGGCGTGGTGTTCCAGGGCGCTGATGACAATTTCATCGCCCGCATTGAATAAGTGCTCGAGGCCATAGGCCAAGAGGTTCAGCGCCGACGTCGCGCCATGGGTGAAGACGATGTGCCCGCTGTCTCCTGCATTCAACCACTGTGCGACCTTGCTGCGACTGTCCTCGAAGGCCTGGGTCGCGTGGGCGCCCGGCAAATGTTGGGCACGGTGAACGTTGGCGGCGCCATTGGCGTAGTAATGGCTGATCGCGTCCAGCAGGGCTTGGGGTTTTTGCGCGGTGGCGGCGCTGTCCAGATAAGTCTGGTCTTGCCGTTGCAGGGTGGCGATGGCCGGAAAGTCGACGCGCCAGGGGGAGGGCACAAGCATGGTGTTCAAGACTCGTATAAGCGAGCCCCGGTGCGGGGCTCGCTAGTGGCATCGAGTCGCTGCTTAGTTGTGAGCGTGCAGCGCTTCGTTCAGTTCGATGGCCGATTTGTGGGTTTTGCACTCCACGGCACCGGTCTCGGAGTTACGGCGGAACAGTAGGTCCGGCTGGCCGGCCAGCTCACGCGCCTTGACCACTTTAACCAGTTGGTTGCGCTCGTCGAGCAGCGCAACCTTGGTCCCAGCGGTGACGTACAGGCCCGATTCCACGGTGTTGCGGTCGCCCAGCGGGATACCGATACCGGCGTTGGCGCCGATCAGGCAGCCTTCGCCGACCTTGATCACGATGTTGCCGCCACCCGACAAGGTGCCCATGGTGGAGCAACCGCCGCCCAGGTCCGAGCCTTTGCCGACAAATACGCCTGCCGAGACACGGCCTTCGATCATGCCCGGGCCTTCGGTGCCGCCGTTGAAGTTGACGAAACCTTCGTGCATCACGGTGGTGCCTTCGCCCACGTAGGCGCCCAGGCGGATACGCGCAGCGTCAGCGATACGCACGCCGCTTGGTACGACGTAATCGGTCATTTTCGGGAACTTGTCCACCGAGAACACTTCCAGCAGCTCGCCACGCAGGCGCGCTTCCAGTTGGCGTTCGGCCAGCTCATTGATGTCGATCGCGCCCTGGCTGGTCCAGGCCACGTTCGGCAGCTGCGGGAATACACCGGCCAGGCTCAGGCCGTGGGGCTTGACCAGGCGATGGGACAGCAGGTGCAGCTTGAGGTAGGCCTCAGGCGTGGAGGTCAGTGCGGCGTCTTCGGCCAGCAGGGTGGCGACCAGCGGGGTATGGCTTTCAGCCAGGCGGTTCAGCAGGGCCGCTTGGGTCGCGTCGACGCCTTTGAGTGCGTCCGCCAGTTGCAGGGCTTGGGCGACGGTGAACGTGATCGCCTGGTTGCCTTCGCTGTAACCGAGGATTGGCGCGATGGCTGCGACGATTTCCGCCGACGGGTGGAGCAAGGGTTGTGCGTAAAACACTTCCAGCCAAGCACCTTGGCGGTTCTGAGTGCCGACGCCGAAGCCCAGGCTGAACAGGGAATTGGACATGCTGTTACCTCTACAAAAATGGAATGGCTGGCCTACTTGAGGGCCGCCGAATAAGTGTCTGGCTTGAAGCCAATCAGGGTTCTGTCACCGAGATCAAGCACCGGGCGCTTGATCATCGAAGGTTGTGCGAGCATCAATTCAATGGCTTTCGACTGATCGAGATCGGCTTTGCGTTCGTCTTCGAGTTTGCGAAAGGTGGTGCCCGCACGGTTCAAAACCACCTGCCAACCGTGCTCGTTGCACCATTGGGTCAAGTGTTCGCGGTCGATACCGGCCGTTTTGTAGTCGTGGAACGCATAGCTCACGCCGTGCTCGTCGAGCCAGGTGCGGGCTTTTTTCATGGTGTCGCAGGCTTTGATGCCGAAAAGGTGCAACGTTTTGCTTGATACGGTCAAGGAATTGCCCCCCTTTGGACCAATGAAAATGAAAGGTCTGGGATTATGCCACGACCAGCGGGTTTGGGTGCCGCTCGTCTCTAGCGTGGATTGCCCTGTGCGACTATTGTGCGAAAGCCATCGCGCAGCATAGGCGGCTAATATGGCACTTCAAGGGTGAGTTGTTGCCTGATGTGTGTCGTAGCAAGTCGATTGTCCGGGAAATCCGCGTTATGCAAACCGCTTACACCGTTCTTATCCTGCTGATGCTGGTCAGCGTTTCGCGGCTGGTCTGGCGAGTCATCCCGCTGCCGTTACCCCTCGTGCAGATTGCCGCCGGGGCCTTGCTGGCCTGGCCCACGCTGGGGCTGCATGTCGCGCTGGACCCGGAGTTGTTCCTGTTTCTGTTTCTGCCGCCGCTGCTGTTCTCCGATGGCTGGCGCATGCCCAAGCGCGAATTGTGGCGCCTGCGCGGGCCGATTCTGACGTTGGCGGTAGGGCTGGTGCTGTTCACGGTGGTCGGCGCCGGCTACTTCATTCATTGGTTATTGCCTTCGATTCCGTTGCCGGTGGCCTTTGCCCTGGCGGCGGTGTTGTCGCCGACGGACGCCGTGGCGGTGTCGGCCATTTCCCAGAACCGTTTACCCACGCCCCTGATGCATATGCTTCAGGGCGAGGCCTTGATGAACGATGCCACGGGCCTGGTGACCTTCAAGTTCGCCCTGGTGGCAGCCTTGACCGGGGTGTTTTCCCTGGCGGATGCCAGCCTGACCTTTGTACTGGTGGCCATCGGCGGTCTGGCGGTTGGGATTGCGTTGAGCTGGCTGGTGGGGCGCCTGCGTGTCTGGATGATTGCGCGAGGGTGGGACGACCCGGCCACCCACGTTGTGTTCATGTTGCTGCTGCCGTTTGCCGCCTATGTTCTGGCCGAACGCCTGGGCGCCTCGGGCATTCTCTCGGCGGTGGCGGCGGGCATGATGCAAAGCTGGCTGGACCTGCTGCCCCGCCAGACCAGCACGCGCTTGCTCAATCGCAGTGTGTGGTCGCTGCTGGAGTTTGCCTTCAATGGCTTGATCTTCCTGCTATTGGGTCTGCAATTGCCGGACATTATCAAGGCGGTGGCGAGTCATGAAACCACGCTGTGGCCGACCTTGCTGTATCGCTGCCTGGACGTAATCGCGATCTTCCTGGTGCTGTTGGTATTGCGATTCATCTGGGTGCAAAGCATCTGGCGTCTGTCGGGTGTGCTCCGGCGCCTGCGTGGGAAAAGCGAGCTTACCCTGGTGCCGACGGCGCGTTCCTGCTGGCTGTTGACCGTGGGCGGCGTGCGTGGGGCGGTGACGTTGGCCGGTGTGATGTCGGTACCCTTGCTGCTGGCGCCGGGCAAGGTATTCCCGGAGCGCGACCTGCTGATCTTTATCGCGGCCGGGGTGATCCTGCTGTCGCTCGTCGCTGCGTGTATTGCGTTGCCGCTGCTGCTGCGCGGCATTGAAAAAAGCCCCGATGAAAAACATCACAATGAAGTGCGCGAGGCTTGGAAAAAGACCGCCGTGGCCGCGATCCGTGCGCTTGAGGTCGAAGAGCCCGCCGGCACCGTTCCCCCGGACGCCGCTCAGGCCGCACTGGCTACCGAGTTGAAGGCGCGACTGATGTCGGAATACCGGCATCAGTTGGATGTCTTTAACGACTCCGCCGAAGCCCAGGCGCTCGCGTTGCAGATGGACCAACTGGAGCGAAAACTGCGGCTCAAGGCCCTGCGCGCGCAGCGCTTGGAGTTGTATAGCCTGAGCCGTCATCACCGAATTGGGGATGACGTGTTGAGGGAAGTGTTGAGCGATCTGGATATGAGTGAAGCGAACCTGGGATCGCCGAAGTAGACACTTGGCAGTCGCTGCGCCCCATGTCCGCAACGCTGAGTGTGCAACGCCTTAAACGGTGCAGTCGAAGTCGGCATCACGAAAGCGTGGACGACGGATCACCGGGGGCATGGGCGCGGCTTGAGGGTAGGCTTTTTTGGCCCAGGCAATGTCTCCGTCACTCAGTGACCAGTTCTCGATGTGCGCCCGCTCTCCATCGGTCAGGTCCGGGCTGACGGCATAGTGCATGACCGAGTCAGGGTCATAAGGCAGCAAGTCATAAGCGTTGCTCCGCGTCAGCGGCAGGATGTTGTCCCGTACCGCATGCGGGCTGGTGGCGCCTCGGTAAGTCGCTTGGATATTTTCACGGTTCCAGGGGATGTTGGCATCGGGATGCTGGTGGGCGTGATGGGCACCCAGCATGTGCCCGAATTCATGTATGACGGTGTATTCGAAGCGGGGGTCGTTGTGATTCATGGGCAGGTTCATGGTCGGCATCCAAAACGCTATGTCTCGCGCATCGGTGCCGATGGATGAAGAGCCGCCGCTGTCGCCTGGCGGATTCTGTGTGATACGGATATCACCTCGCTCGCCCGAGACAAAATCAAACTTCAGATTGATGTGGGGTAGCCAATGGCTGGCGGCTTTTTTGACGGCCAGCACGTATTCATCGTCCATTTCATACTCATACATGGCGATCGTGAGGGTCGTGTTTTGGGGCCAGTATTTGCCGGGTTCGCCGACATTGCGCCGACTTCTCGAAAGACTGTGCGTTGACGTGGCGCTACCGGCGCTACCGGCGCTTTCGGCAGGTGGCTGGAGCGTGCCAGGCGGATAAGAGGATTCAGGCGAGGGATTTATCATTGAACGTTTCCTGGGGCAGGTCGCGACGAGACAGTGGTTGATTCGTCCCAATTGCAGGAAAGTTCCCGGTGGTGTTGAGTGAATACGTGAGCCTATGTTTATCCCCTGCCCCCGATACGTCGGGTTGACCGGGGGTACAGCCTTCTGATTGCTTGCTGGTCGCCCGCAGAAAGGGTGGTGTTTTTAGGGATGGCCTGGCCTCGCGCTACTCGTAGGACGTTTGCCTATAGGTGGTGAGCAAGGTTCCCGCACTGTATTGCACAGTGCGGGAGTTGAAGAGATTACTTCCTGCGCTGAATGAAATCGCGAATCCGCTCAGCCGCTTCCACGCACTCCGCCAACGGCGCAACCAATGCCATACGCACGCGGCCGGCACCTGGGTTGACACCCTCTACATCCCGCGACAGGTACGAACCGGGCACTACGGTCACGTGTTCTTCCACAAACAGATCGCGGCAGAAGGCGGCATCGTCACCGTCTACATTCGGCCACAGGTAGAAACCGCCGTCGGGAGCTTGCACGTCCAGTACCGGCTTGAGGATCGCCAGCACGGCGTCGAATTTTTCCCGGTACAGGTCGCGGTTGGCCAGGACGTGGGCTTCGTCCTGCCAGGCCGCAACGCTGGCCAGTTGGGTTTGCACCGGCATCGCGCAGCCGTGGTAGGTGCGGTAGAGCAGGAACGCCTTGAGGATGTCGGCGTCGCCGGCCACGAAACCGGAACGCAGGCCGGGCAGGTTGGAGCGCTTGGACAGGCTGTGGAACACCACGCAGCGCTTGAAGTCCTGGCGGCCCAGTTCGACGCAGGCGCTCAACAGGCCCGGCGGTGGGCTTTGCTCGTCGAAGTACAGCTCGCTGTAGCACTCGTCGGCGGCAATCACGAAGTCATATTCGTCGGCCAGGGCGATGAGTTTTTTCAGGGTGTCGACGGGGATCAGTGCACCGGTCGGGTTGCCGGGGGAGCACAGGAACAGGATCTGGCAGCGTTTCCAGATGTCCGGCGACACGGCGTCGAAATCCGGATTGAAGCCGTTGGCATCCAGGCACGGCAGGTAGTGCGGCTTGGCGCCGGCCAAGAACGCGGCGCCTTCATAGATCTGGTAGAACGGGTTCGGGCTCACCACCAGTGCATCGTCACTGCGATTGACCACGGCTTGGGTGAAGGCGAACAGCGCCTCGCGGGTGCCGTTGACCGGCAGGATGTTGCGCGCCGGGTCCAGCCAGCCCTTGGGCACATTGAAGCGGCGTTCGCACCAGGCCGCGATGGCCTCGCGCAGCGCAGGAATGCCCAGGGTGGTCGGGTACACCGCCATCTGGTCGAGGTTATTGCTCAACGCCTCGGCGACGAATGTCGGCGATTTATGCTTGGGCTCGCCGATGGACAGCGCGATCGGGCGTTTGTCCGGGTTCGGCGTGACGCTGCCGAGCAGCGCGCGCAATTTTTCGAACGGGTAAGGCTGCAACTGGTTCAGGGCGTTGTTCATCGGTGGATCTCATGCAAGGCGTTAAAAACTGGGCGAGTATCAAATCGTCAGGCGCGTCAGCTCGACGCCGGGTTCCTGGGTCACGCTCAGTTGCTGGACGATTGCATCCTGCAGGCGGCGGCACAGCTCGGGGTCGGACAGCGGCTGGTTATCGGCGTCGGTAATGAAGAACACGTCTTCCACGCGCTCGCCGAGGGTCGCAATCTTGGCGTTCTGCAACGACAGGTCGAACTCCAGGAAAATCCCGCCGATCCGCGCCAGTAGGCCCGGGCGATCCGGTGCGCTGAGTTCCAGCACGGTCACCGGACGCTGGGCGTCGTTGGAAATGGTCACCTGCGGCGCAAACGCAAAATGCTTGAGCTGGCGCGGCACGCGGCGTTGGATGATGGTCGGGTAGTCATCCGGGTTGCGCAACGCTTCGGTCAGGCCTTCGCGGATCTTTTTCACCCGCACCGGGTTATCGCCGATGGACTCGCCTTCGGTGTCGAGCACGATGTAGGTGTCGAGGGTGAACTGGCTGCTGGAGGTGATGACCCGGGCGTCGTGGATGTTCAGGTTGAGCTGGTCCATGGCCGCCACGGTCACGGCGAAGAAGTCATGCTGGTCGGGGGCGTAGATGAAAATCTGCGTGCCGCCTTCGAACTCGCGTTGGGTCGTCTCTTTGATCAGCACCAGCGGGCCGCCGTCGGCCGGTTGCTGCAAGATCGCATCGCTGTGCCAGGCCACGTCGCCGGCGGTGTGGCGCAGGAAGTAATCGTCGCCCAGTTGCGACCACAATTGCTCGACGTCGTCCGGGTCGTTGCCGCCGCGCACCAGGATATCCAGGGCGGCGCTTTGGGTGCGGCGGATCTGCTCTTCGCGGTCTACCGGGTTTTCCAGGCCTCGGCGCAGGGCGCGCTTGGTCTCGGTGTACAACTGGCGCAGCAGGCTCGCGCGCCACGAGTTCCACAGCGTCGGGTTGGTGGCGTTGATATCGGAAACCGTCAGCACATACAGGTAGTCGAGGCGGGTCTCATCGCCGACGATCCCGGCGAAGTCGTGGATCACCTGCGGGTCGGACAAGTCCTTGCGTTGGGCGGTGGTCGACATCACCAGGTGGTTCTGCACCAGCCAGACAATCAGGCGGCTGTCCCATAACGGCAACTGGTGGCGCTGGCAGAACGCCTCGGCGTCGACCGCACCGACTTCCGAATGGTCGCCGTGGCGGCCTTTGCCGATGTCGTGGTACAGGCCGGCCAGGTAGATCAGTTCGGGTTTGGGCAGCTTGGCCATTAGCTTACTGGCCAGCGGGAATTTCTCTGACACCTGGGAGTACTGCAGCTTACGCAGGTGCTTGATCAGGTTCAGGGTGTGGGCGTCCACGGTGTAGATGTGGAACAGGTCGTGCTGCATCTGCCCGACGATAAAGCCGAACTCCGGCAGGTAACGCCCGAGGATGCCGTAGCGGTTCATCCGCCGCAGGTTGCGGTGAATGCCGATCTTGCACTTGAACAGCTCGATAAACAGGCTGGTGTTGCGGATGTCGTTGCGAAAGTCATCGTCGATCAGGTGACGGTTTTCCCGCAGCAGGCGAATCGTGTCGGCGCGCACGCCTTTGATTTCCGGCTGTTGGGCCATCAGCACGAAAATTTCCAGCATGGCGAACGGCGTGCGGCGGAACACGTTGTCGTTGCGCGCCTCGATATAGCCGTCATGCAGCTGGAAGCGCGCGTTGATCGGCTGCGGCGGGGCTTCGTCTTCCGGGGCCAGGATCACTTCTTCGAAGTGCTGCATGATCAGGTCGCTGAGCTGGGCAATGCTCATGACCACCCGGTAGTACTGCTGCATGAAACTTTCGATGCTGGTCTTCGCGTCTTCACCTTCGAAACCCAGCAGGGTGGCGATGGAGCGCTGATGGTCGAACAGCAGGCGATCTTCGGAGCGCCCTGCGAGCATGTGCAGGGCGTAGCGCACTTTCCAGAGGAATTCCTGGGACGAGGCTAGCAGCGCGTTTTCGCTCTCCACCAGAAAGCCTTCACCGGCCAGGGCGCGCAGGTTCAGGGTGCCGTACTGGCGACGGGCGACCCACAAAATCGTCTGGATATCGCGCAGGCCTCCGGGGGAGCCTTTGACGTTGGGTTCCAGGTTGTATTCGGTGTCGTTGTACTTGTGGTGCCGGGCTTTCTGCTCGGCGCGCTTGGCCAGGAAGAAGTGCTTGCTCGGCCACATTTGCGTGGTGCTGGTGACTTCGAGCATGCGCTGACGCAGACGCTCGGGGCCGGCGATGGTGCGGCTTTCCATCAGGTTGGTGATGACGGTGAGGTCGGCGCGGGCTTCTTCGGCGCATTCGGCCACCGAACGCACGCTCTGGCCGACTTCCAGGCCGATGTCCCACAGCAGCGTCAGAAAACGCTCGATGGAGTCGCGAAAGATCTCATGGTCGGCGCTGTCCAGCAGGATCAGCAGGTCGATGTCGGAGTAGGGGTGCAACTCACCCCGGCCGTAGCCGCCGACCGCCACCAGGGCGATATCGGCGTCTTCGCTCCAACTGAACTGTTCCCAGGCCTTTTGCAGGATGTTATCGACGAACCAGGCACGGTCCTCGATCAGCCGACGGATGTCCCGGCCACTGCGAAAGCGCTCGTCGAGCACCTCGCGGGCCTGGCGGATAGCCTTCTTGAAGGCGGCGATAGGGCTGGCCTTCAGCGCCAGTTCGGCCTGGAACTGGCCACGGTCGAAGAGTTCGGGGTCCACCTGGGGCATCGTTCGGCTTTCCTTTCTAGCTATCAGTCAGTCACAACACAGTTTGGGAAAACCAGGGCAGCCGTTACGCCGAAATGCGTGGGATCGTGTCGTCCGCGCGCAGGGTGAAGATTTCGTAGCCGGTGTCGGTGACCAGCAGAGTGTGTTCCCACTGGGCGGAGAGCTTGCGGTCCTTGGTGATGGCGGTCCAGCCGTCGCCCAGTACCTTGGTGTCGGCCTTGCCCTGGTTGATCATCGGCTCGATGGTGAAGGTCATGCCCGCTTTCAGTTCCATGCCCGTACCGGCACGGCCGTAATGCAGGATCTGCGGCTCTTCGTGGAACACCTTGCCGATACCGTGGCCGCAGAACTCGCGAACCACCGAGAAGCCGTTCTTTTCAGCGTGCTTCTGGATCACTTCACCGATATCGCCCAGGCGGCAGCCGGGCTTGACGATTTCAATCGCCTTGTACATGCATTCCTGGGTCACCTGGGACAGGCGCTCGGCCCATACCGGCACAGTGCCGACGTGGAACATGCGGCTGGTATCGCCGTGGTAGCCGTCTTTGATGACGGTGACGTCGATGTTCAGGGTGTCGCCGTCTTTCAGCGGCTTGTCGCCCGGAATCCCGTGGCAGACCACGTGGTTGATCGAGGTGCAGATCGACTTGGGGAAGCCCTTGTAGTTCAGCGGGGCAGGGATAGCCTTTTGCACGTCGACTATATAGTCGTGGCAGATGCGGTCCAGTGTTTCGGTGGTGACGCCGGGCTTGACGTGTTCGGCAATCATTTCCAGCACGTCGGCCGCCAGTTTGCCGGCAACGCGCATGCCAGCGATGTCTTCGGCGGTTTTCAAGGTAACAGTCATACAGGCTCTCTCTAGCGCGAGGCGCTGAAATCAATACGGTTTACGGGTGTGCGGCAAAAGGTTACAGAATTCGCACAAGCCCCAAAAAACCTGATTCTACCAGACGCGGGCGGCAAATCATGAGCGTCTGGCCGTCGGTTGTCTCTATAAAGTGGGGTGATAGTGGCGCTTTTCAAAGGGTTGCGCAAAAGTCGTTGGCGGCAAATGTGATTGCGGGTTTCGTTTTTGCCCTTCGTGTGGTATAAAATGCGCCGCTTTCCGGGGATACCCCGCAGAGCTTAAATCCACACACGTGTCGACACGATGACCTGGGTGCCGGAGGCCTTGATGCCGCTGGTTGGTCATTGGGATACGTGGAGGCCAAACCCGACTTATTAAGGAACTATCATGTCCCAAGTCAACATGCGCGATATGCTGAAGGCCGGTGTGCACTTCGGTCACCAAACCCGTTACTGGAACCCGAAAATGGGTAAATACATTTTCGGCGCGCGTAACAAGATCCACATCATCAACCTTGAAAAAACCCTGCCAATGTTCAACGAAGCTCTGACTTTCGTAGAGCGCCTGGCCCAGGGCAAAAACAAGATTCTGTTCGTCGGCACCAAGCGTTCCGCTGGCAAGATCGTTGCTGAAGAAGCAGCACGTTGCGGTTCGCCGTACGTCGATCACCGCTGGTTGGGCGGCATGCTGACCAACTTCAAAACCATCCGTGCTTCCATCAAGCGTCTGCGTGACCTTGAAGTGCAAGCCGAAGACGGTACTTTCGCCAAGCTGACCAAGAAAGAGGCGCTGATGCGCACTCGCGACCTGGAAAAGCTCGATCGTTCCCTGGGTGGTATCAAGGACATGGGCGGCCTGCCTGACGCACTGTTTGTTATCGACGTTGACCACGAGCGCATCGCGATCACCGAAGCCAACAAACTGGGCATTCCTGTTATCGGCGTAGTCGATACCAACAGCAGCCCTGATGGCGTTGACTACATCATCCCAGGCAACGATGACGCCATCCGCGCTATCCAGTTGTACATGGGTTCGATGGCTGATGCTGTCATCCGTGGTCGCAACCACGTTGCTGGTGGTACCGAGCAGTTCGTTGAAGAAGCTCCGGTAGCCGCAGCTGAGTAATTGACGCCCTGGCGTTGACTCAGTAAGCAAAAAGGGGGCTTGGCCCCCTTTTTGCCCCCTCGAAAACCATTTGTCGGCAGCGCAGCTACATCATCTGTAACGTGCAGCGGCCTACAAGGGAGATTCGGGAAGAATTGATCGCCCGTTTGATCGGGTGGAATGGTTGAAAACCTATCCAAGAGGATTTTGAAATGGCAGAGATTACTGCAGCGTTGGTTAAAGAACTGCGTGAGCGTACCGGCGAAGGCATGATGGATTGCAAAAAGGCCTTGACCAAGGCCGGCGGCGACATCGAAAAAGCCATTGATGACATGCGTGCTTCGGGCGCCATCAAGGCTGCCAAGAAAGCAGGCAACGTTGCTGCTGAAGGTGCTATCGCTCTGGTTGAAGACGGTAAAGTCGCTGTTCTGCTGGAAGTAAACTCGCAGACCGACTTCCTGGCTCTGCAGGATGACTTCAAGGCATTCGTTGCTGCCAGCGTCAAGAAAGCATTCGACGACAAGCTGACCACTGTTGAGCCGCTGATCGCCGCTCAAGAAGCTGATCGCCTGGTTCTGGTCGGCAAGGTTGGCGAAAACGTCAACATCCGTCGCCTGGCTCGCATTGAAGGTGATGTTGTCGGCGGTTACCTGCACGGCAACAAAATCGGCGTTGTGGTTGCCCTTAAAGGCGGCAACGTTGAACTGGCCAAAGACATCGCTATGCACGTAGCGGCCAGCAACCCTGAGTTCCTGCTGCCATCGGAAGTGTCCGCTGACGCAATTGAACGTGAAAAAGCCGTGTTCCTGAGCCTCAACGCTGACAAGATCGCGGGCAAGCCAGAGAACATCGTTGAAAACATGATCAAAGGCCGTATCAGCAAGTTCCTGGCTGAAGCGAGCCTGGTTGAGCAGGCGTTCGTCAAGAACCCTGAAATCAAGGTTGGCGAACTGGCCAAGAAAGCCGGTGCTGAAATCGTTTCCTTCACCTACTACAAAGTAGGCGACGGTATCGAGAAGCCGGTCGACAACTTCGCTGAAGAAGTTGCTGCCCAGCTGGCTGCCGCCAAGCAATAAGACAGTTTTCAACTGTCGCCCGAAAGAGGCTGCCCGCTCACGCGCGCAGCCTCTTTTCAAATGGGAAGGTCGATTTTATTTGGCTTCCCTTCGGAACTGGCTTACAAAGCCGTGTTCCGATGGCGCTGTAGCAGCGTCCAGCTAGAGTGAACGCAAGCCGTAAACGGCTCGCCAAGAATTTTTAAAAATACGCCGCAGGAGAGATTCGCAATGGCTCAGCAGGGCAGTGGTTATCAGGCTCGCTATAAACGCATTCTACTCAAGCTTAGCGGCGAGGCCCTGATGGGCTCGGAAGAGTTCGGGATCGATCCCAAGGTGCTCGACCGCATGGCGCTGGAAGTCGGCCAGTTGGTCGGTATCGGCGTACAGGTCGGCCTGGTGATTGGTGGTGGCAACCTGTTCCGCGGTGCAGCACTGAGTGCGGCGGGCATGGATCGGGTCACCGGCGACCACATGGGCATGCTGGCCACTGTGATGAATGCCCTGGCCATGCGCGATGCCCTGGAGCGCGCCAACATCTCGGCGATCGTGATGTCGGCTATTTCCATGGTGGGCGTGACCGATCACTATGATCGCCGCAAAGCCATGCGCCACCTGAACTCCAAAGACGTGGTCATCTTCGCTGCTGGTACGGGCAACCCGTTCTTCACCACCGATTCGGCCGCATGCCTGCGTGCGATTGAAATCGATGCCGACGTCGTGTTGAAAGCCACCAAAGTGGACGGCGTATACACTGCAGATCCATTCAAAGACCCGCATGCCGAGAAGTTCGATCATCTGACCTACGATGAAGTGCTGGATCGCAAGCTGGGCGTGATGGACCTGACGGCAATTTGCCTGTGCCGCGACCACAAGATGCCGCTGCGCGTATTTAATATGAACAAGCCCGGTGCCCTGCTGAACATCGTACACGGCGGCGCGGAAGGGACTCTGATCGAGGAAGGCCAACAATGATCAACGAAATCAAGAAAGACGCTCAAGAGCGTATGCAGAAATCCCTGGACTCTCTGAACCACGCATTTGGTCAGATTCGTACCGGCAAGGCTCACCCAAGCATTCTGGGCAGCGTGATGGTGCCGTACTACGGCGCAGATACCTCCATCACGCAGGTGGCCAACATCACCGTGAAAGACTCGCGCACCCTGCAGGTCGTGGCTTTTGAGCGCAACATGCTCGGTGCCGTCGACAAGGCGATCCAGAGCGCCGGCCTGAACCTCAATCCGACCAACCTGGGCGAGTTGCTGCTGATCTCCATGCCTGCCCTGACTGAAGAAACCCGCAAGGGCTTCACCAAGCAGGCGCGTAGCGCAGCGGAAGATGCACGTGTTGCTGTGCGCAACATCCGTCGCGATGCCCTGGGCGAGCTGAAGAAGCTGGTCAAGGACAAGGAAATCAGCGAAGACGAAGAGCGCCGTGCGGCGGCAGACATCCAGAAACTGACCGACAAGGCCGAAGCTGATATCGATGCGGCCACCAAGCAAAAAGAAGCGGACTTGATGGCCGTATAAGGGTCAGGGCGCTTTCATGGAAAAGACCAAGCAGACTGTGCCTTCCGTGGTGCCGCGCCATGTCGCGATCATCATGGATGGGAATAATCGCTGGGCGAAAAAACGCTTTTTGCCCGGTGTCGCCGGGCACAAAGCGGGTGTCGATGCAGTACGGGCGGTGATTGAGGTGTGCGCCGAGGCCAAGGTCGAAGTGTTGACCTTGTTCGCTTTCTCCAGTGAGAACTGGCAGCGCCCGGCCGAAGAAGTCAGTGCCTTGATGGATCTGTTCTTCAAGGCCTTGCGTCGTGAGGCCAAGCGCCTCAACGATAACAACATCACTTTGCGCATCATTGGTGATCGCTCGCGGTTCCATCCGGGGCTGCAAGCGGCCATGCGTGAGGCCGAGGCCATTACTGCTGGCAGTAACCGTTTTGTGCTGCAGATCGCCGCCAACTATGGTGGTCAGTGGGACATCGCCCAGGCTGCGCAACGGCTTGCCCGCGAAGTGCAGGCTGGCCATCTGCGGCCGGACGAGATCACGCCCGAACTGTTGCAAACCTGCCTGGTCACCGGTGACCTGCCGCTGCCGGACTTGTGTATCCGTACCGGTGGCGAGCACCGCATCAGTAATTTTCTGTTGTGGCAGTTGGCCTACACCGAGCTGTATTTCTCCGACCTGTTCTGGCCGGACTTCAAACACGATGCCATGCGTAATGCGCTGGCCGATTTCGCTTCCCGTCAGCGTCGCTTCGGTAAAACGAGCGAGCAGATCGAAGCTGGAGCCCGGGTTTAAATGCTTAAACAACGAATCATCACTGCACTGATCCTGCTGCCGATTGCCTTGTGTGGCTTTTTCCTGCTCGACGGTTCCGGCTTTGCGCTGTTCATCGGCCTGGTCGTAACACTCGGCGCCTGGGAATGGGCGCGCCTGGCGGGCTTCAGCGCCCAGTTGCCGCGCGTGGCGTATGCCGCCATCGTGGCCCTGTTGCTGTTCCTGATGTACATCCTCCCGGATCTCGCTCCTTGGGTGTTGGGCGCAGCGGTGCTGTGGTGGGCGTTGGCGACCTTCCTGGTGCTGACCTATCCGCGTACCAGCAGCCAGTGGTCCAGCGTTGCCTGCAAGCTGGTGATCGGCTTGTTGATTCTGCTGCCGGCCTGGCAAGGGCTGG
>NZ_JAKNRV010000669.1:0-1273 GCF_023072625.1 Pseudomonas emilianonis | reverse complement strand
AACCCGTGGGCTGCTGCGCCAGCCGCTGTTTATCGCGGCGGCAGCCTACTCGCTGCTGGCGGCGATCATCACACTCTCCTGGCGCTGGCCCGAGGTGCATGACGCACTGATGCCCGCGTGGCTCAGCGACCTGCTGTACCCCATCAGCAAAACCGACCTGTCGCCGGTGCGCCTGGTGCACTTCCTCGCGTTGGCCTATGTCACCGCCAAGCTCTTGCCCCATGCCGGCTGGACCCGCCATTGGCTGGCGCAACAAAGTTGCCGCATGGGCCGCTATTCCCTGGAGGTGTTCTGCCTCGGCGTACTGCTGGCGCCGCTGGCGGACATGCTCAATGCCCTGGCCGGCGATGCGTTGGCCATGCAGTTGTTCAGCGCGTTGGCAGGCGTGGCGTTGATGGGCTTTCTGGCGACCTGGCTGGAATTCAACAAGCGCCTGGACAGTTCCTTGCAAGGCCGTCGCTCAGTGCCCACGTCGTCATTAAATAGTTAGCCCCGGCAGTTTTCGCGTCGATGCTTCCATGCCCTTCCACTTATCGTGAAAGGTCATGGCACATGTCCACTTATCAACTGCTCAACGGTTTGTCAGGGAACCTGCAGTCCCGCAGTTCCTGGTCACGCCAACAAGCCCTTGAGCAGATCCAGCACAACGTCATTCAAGCCATGAGCAGCTTGAACCCAGCGCAAACCGCCCGCTACGTCAGCTTGCAACGCGAGGCACTGAAAGCCCTGGCGGCTCTGGAAGCCGCCCAGCAAGCGCTGACCCGCGACTTCAAGACCCAAGGCCTTGCGCAACTGCGGGAAAAAATCGGCGGGCGCGATCCCGAGCAGTACACCCTTTTCACCCGGTTCAAGGAAAAACGCGAGCGGGGCTTTCCCTGGGACCCGCCGGACCCGCTTGCCCCGATCGGCTACATGCCTATTCCCAAGGGCGCCAATCGTGCGCGACGAGCCGAGTACGACTTTCACTACATTCACCACCTCAAGCACATGTCGCTGTGGGAGGCGGCGTGCCTCAACTACGGCTTCACCCATTCCATCCCCGGCGACTCGGGTTTCAGCCTGGTGGAAGCCAGCTATATCGTGGGGCCGGACAACGACCGCAGCCTGAGCGCAGTCACCTTCATCGAAGCCGCCCGCGCATTGGACCTGGGCGCACAGTTGCGCAACAAAGCCCGCACCGCCCCGCACCATGGCCGCCACCTGCATAACCCCAATAACAACAGGTCCAACGCCATGAGCACTTTTCACCCTCGCCAGCTATTGCTGGCCACCG
>NZ_JAKNRV010000668.1:0-1291 GCF_023072625.1 Pseudomonas emilianonis | reverse complement strand
CACTTTGTTAGCATTGCCCGCACAATCAGGAGCTCACTCAACATGGCCGTTAACTGCACCACGCTTGAACAAGTCCGAAGCAACATCGACCGCCTCGACCAGCAAATCGTCACCCTGCTGGCCGTCAGATTAGTCTGGGTGAAAAACGCATCGATGGCGGCGCGGGCCTGTTCCGGCACATACACCTTGCCGTCGCGCAAACGCTCCAGCAGCTCGCGGGACGGCAGGTCGATCAGCAGCAGTTCATCGGCCTCCTGCAGCACCCAATCCGGCAGGGTTTCGCGCACCTGCACGCCGGTGATGCCACGCACCTGATCGTTGAGGCTTTCCAGGTGCTGGACGTTGACCGTGGTGAACACGTTGATGCCGGCGGCGAGCAGTTCCTGAATATCCTGCCAGCGCTTTTCATGGCGGCTGCCGGGCGCGTTGCTGTGAGCCAGCTCGTCCACCAGCACCAGTTGCGGCTTGGCGGCGAGCAGGCCGTCCAGGTCCATTTCTTCGAGCATCACGCCACGGTATTCACTGCGCAGCAACGGTTGCTGCGGCAGGCCGCTGAGCAACGCTTCGGTCTCGGCGCGGCCGTGGGTTTCGACCACGCCGGAGAGCAACCTGACGCCCTGGCGTAACTGGGTGTGGGCGGCCTGGAGCATGGCGTAGGTCTTGCCTACACCGGGGGCGGCGCCAAGGAAGACTTTGAGCCGGCCACGGCCGTCCCGGGGCAGATCGGCTAACAGGGCATCGGCGCGGCCGGAGTCGCTCATGCGCGGGGGTTCCTTCAGGGGTTTATAGGGTGTCTTTCAGGGCGCTATCGCGGGCAAGCCCGCTCCCACATTTGGAATGCATTGCCCTGTGAGAGCGGGCTTGCCCGCGATAGCGGTGCTCCTGTTTACAATTTTTCCAAGGCCATGTTCAGCGCCAGCACATTCACCACCGGCGGGCCCACCAGCGGGCTTTCGATGTGCTCATCCAGCAAGCGCTGCAGGGTGGACACCGGCACATTCCGTGCGGCGGCTACCCGCGCCAGTTGATAGGCAATCGCCGACGGTGGCAAGTGTGGATCAAGACCGCTGCCGGAGGTCGTCAGCGAAGCTAACGGCACCGGGCCTTGAGCGGGCACGAACTGTTTATTCGCGTCATCGAACACGCGCGTGGCCAGCGCCGGGTTGCTCGGCCCCAGGTTGCTCGCGCCGCTGGAAACAGTCGCAAAGGCGCCTGCAGACGGACGCGGGTGGAACCAGCTGTCACCGGTAAAGTCCTGGGCGATCAGGCTGGAGCCGCGCACCTTGCCGCT
>NZ_JAKNRV010000667.1:0-1328 GCF_023072625.1 Pseudomonas emilianonis | reverse complement strand
GCCTCGACGAGCTCAAGGACCTGCCCGGCAAAGAAGCCAAGCCCCAGGCCCCGGCCACGCCCGCCGACAGCCGTTGCTTCCCGATCCGGGACATCACGCTCAAAGGCGCCGACAGCCTGCCCGCCGCCGACCGCCAACGCCTGCTCAAACCCTATGTCGGCCAGTGCCTGGGCGTGTCGCAGCTCAATGAACTGCTCAAGGTCATCACCGATTACTACATCGACAAAGGCCGGGTCACCAGCCGCGCCTACTTGCCGCAGCAAGACCTTTCCAGCGGCCACCTCCAGGTGCTGGTGGTCGAAGGCAAACTCGAAGGACTCAAAGGCGCCCAAGGCAGCAGCGTGACCGATCGCGAGCTGGCCATGGCCTTTCCCGGCAAGGTCGGCGCGGCGCTCAACCTGCGCGAAGTCGAGCAACTGGTGGACCAGCTCAGCCGTTTGCCCTCCAAGCAGGCGCAAATGGAGCTGACCCCCGGCACCCAGGTAGGCGGCAGTGACGTCGTGGTCAAGAACACCCCACAAAAGCCCTGGCGCGCCAGCCTATCGCGCAACAACGACGGGCAAAAAAGCACCGGCGAACAGCAATGGGGCGCCGGCCTGGAGTGGGACAGCCCGCTCGGCCTGGCCGACCAACTGGTGCTGCGCGGCGGCCACGATGCCGTCAGTGACCACCAGAAAACCTCGAAAAACAGCATGCTCTACTACAACGTGCCGTGGGGCTGGTGGAACTTCAGTTACACCTACAGCGAGAGCGATTACCGCACCCTGGCCGACCTCAATGGCTATAAGCTCAAGCAGTACGGCGACAGCCAGAACCACCAACTGCGCGCCGAGCGCGTGATCCATCGCGACGACGTGAGCAAGACCTCGGTCAACGTCGGCCTCGCCCATTTGCGCACCAACAATTACCTGCTCGATGCGCGCCTGGGCCCCAGCAGTAACCGCCTCAGCGAATTGCAGGTGGGTATCAACCACGGGCGGCGTATCGGCAGCGGGTTCGTCAACTTCGACCTGGGCATGCAGAACGGTATTGGCGCCTTCGATGCGCAAAGCAACAACCAGGAACGCGATCGCGAGGGCAACCTCACGTCCACACCGAACTACCGCAAATACACCGCCACCGTCAGCTACCTGCAGCCGTTCACGCTGTGGGGTGAGTCCTTCAGTTTTTCCAGCCTGGCTACCGGCCAACGCAGTGAAGACGTGCTGTTCAGTCCGCAGCGCATTAGCCTCGGCGGTTCGGCCTCGGTGCGCGGCTTCAAAGACCAGCAACTGAGCGGCGACAGCGGCGGCTACTGGCGCAACGACGTGCGCTGGGCGCGCCCGGTG
>NZ_JAKNRV010000666.1:0-1329 GCF_023072625.1 Pseudomonas emilianonis | reverse complement strand
ACCGGCAAACGCCGATGCATGCGCGGCACCTGCAGGCCGGGGCGAAGATGATGCCCGCCGGCATCTGGCAACGCCCGGCCTATTACGGCAAGGCCGAGGACCGCGACGCCTGCATGCAGGCCGAGGCCCTGCATGTGCGCAACAAGGTCGGGCTGATCGATGTGTCCACCCTCGGCGGCCTGGACGTGCGTGGCCCGGATGCCGCCGAACTGCTCAACCGGATGTACACCTTCGCGTTTCTCAAGCAGCCGGTGGGCCGTTCGCGTTATGCGCTGATGACCAATGAACACGGGGTGGTGATCGACGACGGCGTGTGCGCGCGGCTGGCCGACACGCACTTCTACGTCACCGCCACCACCAGCGGCGTCGACCGCATCTACCAGCAGATGCTCAAGTGGAACGCGCAATGGCGCCTGGACGTGGATGTGACCAACGTCACCGCCGCGATCTGTGCGGTGAACGTGGCCGGGCCGGATTCGCGCAAAGTGCTGGAACAGCTGTGCAGCGACCTCGACCTGAGCGCCGAGGGCTTCCCTTACCTCGGTGTACGCCAGGGTACGGTGGCCGGGATCAAGGCGCGGCTGCTGCGGGTCGGCTTCGTCGGCGAACTGGGTTATGAAATCCACGTGCCTGCACGCCACGGCCTGGCGCTGTGGGATGCGTTGATGGTCGCCGGCAAAGCCTTTGATATTCGCCCCTTCGGCGTCGAAACCCAGCGTCTGCTGCGCCTGGAAAAAGGCCATGTGATCATCAGCCAGGACACCGACGGCATGACCCATCCGGCGGAAATCGACATGGGCTGGGCCGTGAGCCGTAACAAACCGTTCTTCGTCGGCCGCCGCTCGGTGGACATCCTCGAAGCCCAACCGCTGAAACGCAAACTGGTGGGTTTCAGCTTGCCTAAGGGCAGCGTGCAACCGCTGGAAGGCCACTTGGTGCTCAACGGCCCGGACATCAGCGGCAACGTCACCTCGTGTGAATACTCCGCCAGCCTGGGCCGGATCATCGGCCTGGCCTATGCCGGAATCGACCAGAGCACGCCGGGGCAACGCATTCCGATTCGCGTCGAGGGCGGCATCGTCGTCCAGGCCGAAGTGGTGCAGCTACCGTTCTTCGACCCCACCAACCAACGCCAGGAGGGTTAAGCCATGACCAGTCTGAAAGCCCACGAATTGATCACCCGGCCCTGCCATCTGGTCGACCAGACCGACCTGCCCCGGGTCGGCTTTCGCGGCGCACACAAGGAATATCTATGAATCAGGTTGCTGAAAGGTACTTTGGCGTATGGAAGCGGAGTCTGATCCAGTACCGCTCAGGGCGTTCGGACAG
>NZ_JAKNRV010000665.1:0-1330 GCF_023072625.1 Pseudomonas emilianonis | reverse complement strand
GGTCGGTGTGGCGCCGGAGTTCATGGGGATCGGCCCGGCACCGGCGATCCGTCTGCTGCTGCAGCGCAGCGGGTTGAGCCTGGATGAGATCGGTCGTTTCGAGATCAACGAAGCGCAGGCGGCCCAGGTATTGGCGGTGGCCCAGGAACTGCAACTGGACAGTGCCCGGCTCAACGTCCAGGGCGGTTCGCTGGCGATGGGGCATCCGCTGGCCGCCACCGGCCTGCGCTTGGTCATGACGCTGTCCCGGCAATTACGCCAGCACAACCTGCGCTACGGGATTGCCGCTGCGTGTGTCGGCGGTGGGCAGGGCATGGCGTTGTTGATCGAGAACCCGGCCTATCGCGGTTGAGCGTTCAACGGTGTAACTCCTTTTTTATTCGATGAGGTTTGCCATGTGGAGCTATCAGGCGCCGCTGCGCGATATGCAATTTGTGCTTGAACATTGGCTGCAAGCCCCCCAGGCGTGGAGCCAATGTTCGGCGTTCGAGACGTTGGACATGTCACTCGCCGTTCAGGTATTGGAGGAAGCGGCGCGCTTCAGTCAGCGGGTGCTGGCGCCTCTGAACGGCAGCGGCGATCGTCAAGGCTGTCGCTGGAACGCCGGCCAGGTCAGCACGCCAGATGGTTTCGCCGAGGCCTATCGCGCCTATGTCGACGGTGGCTGGCCGGCCTTGGCGTGCGCCGAAGGGCAGGGCGGCCAAGGGTTGCCGCAACTGCTCGACGCGGCGCTGCAAGAGATGCTCTACGCCAGCAACCATGCGTGGGCCATGTACACCGGGATCGCCCACGGCGCCTACCTCTGCCTCAAGACCCACGCCGCGCCCTGGTTGCAGGCGCGCTACTTGCCCGAGATCGTCAGCGGGCATGCCTTACCCACCATGTGCCTGACCGAGCCCCAGGCCGGCAGCGATGTCGGGCTGCTGCGGTGTCGCGCGACCCCTGAGGGCGACGGCAGCTATCGCCTGCAGGGCAGCAAGCTGTTTATCTCCGGTGGCGAGCACGACCTCACGGCCAATATCCTGCACCTGGTGCTGGCGCGCCTGCCCGATGCGCTGCCGGGCAGTCGCGGCATTTCACTGTTCCTGGTGCCCAAGCTGCTGGACGATGGCCAGGCCAACGGTGTGCATTGCGACGGCATTGAACACAAGATGGGCATCAAGGGCAGCGCCACGTGCTCGCTGGTGTTCGACGGCGCCCAAGGCTGGCTGATCGGCGACGCCAATCGCGGTTTGGCGGCGATGTTCGTGATGATGAATTCGGCGCGCCTGCATGTCGGCCTGCAAGGCCTGGGGCATGTCGAGGCGGCTTGGCAGAACGCCCGCCAATA
>NZ_JAKNRV010000664.1:0-1331 GCF_023072625.1 Pseudomonas emilianonis | reverse complement strand
GGCCAGGCCGACGGCCAGCAGGCCAATGGGCCCGGCCTCGGCCATGCTCAAGCCCGCCCCGAACACCAGCAACGGCACCGCGAGTATTCCACCGCCGGCGCCGGTCAGCGCCAGAATCACGCCCACTGTCAGCCCGAGCAGTAAGACGATGATCATTTCAGTCTCCTTGCGTTCAGCCCTGATTTCATCGGTCGGTCAACTCGGGTTTCGCCAGCCATTCGCGGCCCTTGAGCATGCCCTTCCAATACAGCGGTGGAAGAATCCGCTCTTTGAGCAGCCAGGCCAGCCGGGAGGGGCGGGTGCCGTCGATCAGCCATGACGGGAAGCTGGGGGCGACCTTGCCGCCATAGGTGAACTCCGCCAGGACGATCTTGCCGCGTTCCACCGTCAGCGGGCAGGAGCCGTAACCGTCGTACTGGGCGCAACCGTTCGCCTTACCCATGGCCGCCAACACGTTATGGGCCACCACCGGCGCCTGTTTGCGGGCGGCGGCAGCGGTCTTGGCGTTGCTCGAATTGGCCGCGTCGCCCAGCGCATGAATGTTTGCCCAGTTTTTATGCCGCAGCGTGGCGGGGTCGACATCAATCCAACCGGCCGCGTCAGCCAGCGGGCTGACCCGAATGAAATCCGGCGCGACCTGCGGCGGTACCACATGCAGTAAATCAAACTCACGGGTCAGCACACGGGGGCTGCCATCCGGATTCACGCCGCTGAACGTGGCCGTCCGTGCCGGGCCGTCGACGTGGGTGAGGGTGTTGCCGAAATTCAGGTCGATACCGTAAGCAGTGACGTATTCCATCAGCGCCGGCACATAGTCGGGAACCCCGAACAGCACCGCACCGGCGCTGTAGAACTCGATCTCGATGGCATCCAGTACGCCGCTGCGTTTCCAATGATCGGCCGATAGGTACATGGCTTTTTGCGGCGCCCCGGCACATTTGATCGGCATCGGCGGCTGCGTGAAAATCGCCCGGCCACCCCGCAGTTGCTGCACCCTTTCCCAGGTATAAGGCGCCAGGTGATACAGGTAGTTGGAGGTCACGCCGTTGCGGCCCAGGGTCTCCGACAACCCCTCGATGGCATGCCAATCGAGCTTCAGGCCGGGGCACACGATCAGTTGCTCGTATTTGACGACCCGGCAGCCATCCAGAATGACCGCATTTCGCTCGGGCTCGAAAGCCGCCACCGCTGCCTTGATCCAATGCACGCCGCGGGGCAGGGTGGTGCCCATCGTGTGAGCCGTTTGGCGCGCGTCGAACACACCAGCGCCCACCAGCGTCCAGCCAGGCTGGTAGTAATGCACATCGGCCGGGTCGACGATCGCAATGTCG
>NZ_JAKNRV010000663.1:0-1332 GCF_023072625.1 Pseudomonas emilianonis | reverse complement strand
GGCGTGATCGAATACGCCGGCCATGACCTGGCCGGTGTCGACCCCAGCCAACGGGTGCGCCAGGGTATGGTGCATGTGCTGGAGGGGCGCCATGTGTTCGGTCAACTGACGGTAGAGGACAACCTGCGCAGCGGCGGCTTTGTACGCCGCCTGAGCCGCAAGGCCATGGACGCCGATCTGGAGCGCATCTACGCCTGGTTCCCCAGGCTCAAGACCAAGCGCCACACCCGCGCCGGTCTCACCTCCGGCGGCGAGCAGCAGATGGTCGCCATCGGCCGGGCGTTGATGACCCGTCCTACTTTGGTACTGCTCGACGAGCCGTCCATGGGTTTGGCGCCTATGATCGTGCAGGAGATATTCGAGATCATCGCGCAGCTCAACCGCGAGCAGCAGGTGAGCTTCCTGATTGCCGAGCAGAACATCAACGTCGCACTCAACTATGCGTCCCACGGCTATGTGCTGGACACTGGGCGCGTGGTCTTGAGTGGCAATGCCGCTGAACTGTTGGCGCGCGGCGATTTGCATGACATCTATCTGGGTAAACAGTAAAGGCGAACAGGCATGACTGAATCCATCCGCAACGCTGATGTCCTGATCATCGGTGGCGGCCTGAGCGGCACGATGCTGGCCGTGCAACTGCTGCGCCTGCCCGGTTCGCGGCAGATCCTGGTGATCGAACCGCGCGCCGAACTTGGCCGCGGCGAGGCCTACAGTGCGGTCGAGCTGGGCCATACCTTGAACGGTAACGCGGCGCGCATGAGTGTCGATCCGGATAACGCCGACGACCTGACTCAATGGCTTACCGATTACATCGGCGCTGGTGGCTGGCCGGAGTCGGACCAGCAGCACGTGCCGATCAGCGAGTTGTTCCCGCCGCGCGGGATTTTCGGCTTGTACGCGCAGCAGCGCTTGGCTGAGGCCAAGGCGCTGTCGACGTCCACCGTCGAGCATCTCCGCGCCGAAGTGGTCGACCTGCAAGTGGAGCACGCCTCGACGCTGCTGACCCTGGATAACGGCCAGCAACTGCGCGGCGCCCAGGCGGTCTTGGCCACCGGGATGTTCCCGGCGGCGCGCACGCCGCAGACTGAATCCAGCGGTTTGAACGCCGCCGCGGTAGACCCGTGGGACGTGCAGGCCATGACCCAACTCGACCCCCGGTCCACGGTGCTGATCATCGGTTCCGGGCTGACCATGGTCGATGCCGTGGTGTCCCTGGAACAGGCCGGGCACCGGGGGCCGATCGAGGTGTTCTCGCGCCACGGTCTGCTGCCCCATGTGCGTCGACAGCCACCGGTCTGGGACGATTTTCTCGCCGCCGACCACCGCCTGCGC
>NZ_JAKNRV010000662.1:0-1339 GCF_023072625.1 Pseudomonas emilianonis | reverse complement strand
TGGAACGGCAGTGCTGGTGGCCGGGGTCGGCGCCTGGGGCGCGGCGGCCTTGTCTTTACCTTCGCCGCAACCGGCGAGAGAAATGGCAATGGCCAACAGACTGGCGGTGGCCAGGGGCATACGAATCATGGTGAACATCCTGCTTCGGTTGTTGATGGGGCGCATGGGCGCGCGCAAAACTGCAACATAATGCGAAGGATTTGCATTCTGTGTAAAGGGGTAATGCGCGGTAAATATGAAGTCTCGTTTTATCGTTTCAGAGAATTGCCGCGTTATTGCGCTCGGCCTGCTTCAAATACGCCACCAATTCCCGAGCCGGCAACGGTTTGCTGTAGTGGTAGCCCTGACCCTCGTGGCATCCCTCGGAGATGATGTAAGCCTCCTGTTCTGCGGTTTCCACACCTTCGGCGATCACCTGCATGCCCAGGCTTTTACCCAATTGGATAATCGCCCGCACGATGGTGGCGTCGTCGTCATCATCGAGCAGGTCTTGTACGAAGCTCTTGTCGATCTTGATCTTGTCCAGCGGCAGGCTTTTCAGATAGCTCAACGATGAATAGCCGGTGCCGAAGTCATCGATGGCGATCAGCGCCCCGGAGCGGCGCAGGCTCAGCAGGTGTTGCGCGGCGGTGCTGATGTCTTCCATCAGGCCGGTCTCGGTCACTTCCAGTTCCAGGCTGCGCGGCGGCAAGCGATAGATCTGCATCAGGTTATTCACCACCCGCGGCAATTCGGTGTGGTGCAGTTGCACGGTGGACAGGTTGACGGCCATGCGCAAGTCGGTGAAGCCCTGGTCATGCCATTCGCGCAATTGGCGGCAGGCCTGGTCGAGCACCCATTCACCAATCGCAATGATGGTGCCGTTCTGCTCGGCCAGGGGGATAAACAAGTCCGGCGGTACCAGGCCGTGTTCCGGGTGCTGCCAACGAATCAGCGCCTCGACGCCGACCACGCGGTGGTCGCGGTAGCTGATCTGCGGCTGGTACACCAGGTAGAACTGGTTGCGGCTCAAGGCGTCGCGCAGGTCTTTTTCCAGTTCGCGGCGTCGGCGCATTTCGCTGTCGACGCTGGCGATATAGAACTGGTAGCGGTTTCGCGAGCGGCTCTTGGCCAACGTCATGGTCTGTTCGGCTTTTTGCAGCAGTTTTTCGGTGCTGTCGCCGTCTTCCGGGAACAAGGTAATGCCGATGGTGGCGCGCAGGCGAATCTGTTCACTGTCGAGGGCAAACTCGGCTTCCAGGTCATCGAGGATGCTTTGCGCCAGCTCGGCGGCTTCGTAGGGCTGGTCGATGTCGGCCTGCACCAGGGCGAATTGGTCGCCGCCGAGGCGGGCGAGGGC
>NZ_JAKNRV010000661.1:0-1339 GCF_023072625.1 Pseudomonas emilianonis | reverse complement strand
TTCGCGCGTCGTCGATCAACTTTGGAAATGGACTCCCCCTCGCCTAGCAATAGCTGTCAGACACTTCCTAACAGCTATTCCAATGGACTAATTCCGTTAAATTATATGACTGCGGTAACGCAACTGACGCGAAGCGTCACCAGCACAAAATGATGTAAAGAGTTCCCTTGGTTGGTCGCACCCAGCCAGTTTTTTGCCCAGCACTCCATTCGATCACGGGGCCTTTTTTGGCTCGGCAACTGAAGAAAAACATTCCTACTGAACACTAATTCATTTACGCAGCCAAAAAACGACGCCGCACATAAAGACAACGACGATGACGAAATAGATACCACGAAACAAGTTTTTCAGGCTGCGAGGAAACTCCTGGACTTGCTGCCAGTCAATGACACCACGCTTCAGATTCCATGTTGGCAGTAATACGGCTACTGCAACCGCAGATAACCGCATCATTCTTCCTCGCGGCGAGTTGCCCCAAAACTGAGAGTGGAAGATAACGAGACTGCATTTGTTCAGAAGGCGCTCCATGTAGTCGAGACGTCGATAGGCCAGAAAAACGCCTATTAGTACAACGACATTGATAGAGAGTATTAACGCCACCAGAAACCAAAACATAACACGAGAATTTAAGAGATAGTCAATACCTAACACTATTTGCAAAGCCAGAAATAGGTACCAAAGGCAAAGAAAACCACACCAACCAAGAGCATTCCCCTGAACAGGTTTTTAAGGCCACGAGGGAACTCCTGAACTTGCTGCCAGTCAATGACGCCGCGCTTAAAATTCCTCTCTGGCTGTAGTACTGCCACTGTAATTGCAGATAACCGCATCATTCTTCCTCGCGCAGAGTTGCCCCAAAAGCGGGAATGAAATACGACGAGACTGCATTTATTCAAAAGCCGCTCCATGTATTCCAGCCGTCGATAGGCCAGGAAAACACCTATTAGTACGACAACGACGACCGAAACACACAAGGCTAACTCAATCCAAAAAATGATGAGAGGATTTAGGAAGTTGTCAATATTCATAGAGTTTTTCACCCACCATTTCCCCACCTCTGCTACCAATCGCACCTCCTACAACCCCCCCAGCCGCGCCACCGATTAATAGACAAGCCAGTGAGCCTGGACCGGTTGTTGGTATCAATACGGCAAGACACAAACTTGATCCTATATAACCTCCTAGAGCGCCTCCTCCAACCCCCATCGTGAACTTCCCCACCTCCACATACTTAGCCTTCGTACACTGCTCCTCCCTCCCCGTGGAACAGGCTTCCTTGATCTCCAGCCCAGTGGACGCAGCGCTCAAAGCAATCCCCAACGGCGTCCCAGCCTTGAGC
>NZ_JAKNRV010000660.1:0-1354 GCF_023072625.1 Pseudomonas emilianonis | reverse complement strand
GTGGGCGCGTTGCTCGCGCAGGGCATGCCCGCTTATGAAGCCGGTTGCCTGGCCGTGTGGTTGCACGCCACGGCGGGAGCTCGGCAGGGCACCTTTGGTCGCGGCCTGGCTGCCAGCGACCTGATACCCGCCATTCGTCAATTGATCGAGGAACAGTCACCGTGTCTGAAGTAATCCTTTTCCTGGCGGATGAAGAGGCAATGGTTGCGTTCGGTCATCGGATTGCCCAGGTGACGGGCGGGGCGGGGCTGATCTTTCTCGAAGGCGACCTGGGGGCGGGCAAGACCACGCTGTCCCGGGGGATCATTCGCGGGTTGGGCCATGCGGGGGCGGTGAAAAGTCCGACCTTTACGTTGGTCGAGCCTTATGAGATCGGTGCGATAAGAGCCTTCCACTTTGACCTCTATCGCCTGGTAGATCCCGAAGAGCTGGAGTACATGGGCATTCGGGATTATTTCGAGGATGACGCGCTGTGCCTGATCGAGTGGCCAGATAAAGGCACAGGCTTTTTGCCAAAGCCGGACCTGACCATTACCATTACGCCGCATGATCACGGACGTCGGCTGAAGTTGTTGCCCCAGGGCGCGCGCGGTGAGTCGTGGTGCGCCGCTCTGGCATTGGAATTCAAATAATTGGTGGGGTTAGGTATGCGCTTTCGCGCGTTGGTTGCTGTCGTAGGGGTGTTGCTTGCGGCAATGACTGTGAATGCTCTGGCTGCTTCACAGGTGAAGAGTGTTCGCCTGTGGCGAGCGCCGGATAACACGCGACTGGTGTTCGACCTGTCTGGCCCGGTCCAGCACAGCGTCTTTACCCTGACGGCGCCTGATCGCCTGGTGATCGACATCAACGGTGCGACCCTGGCCGCGCCGCTGAAGGTGTCTACCGCCAACACCCCGATTACCAGCATGCGCTCGGCCCAGCGCACGCCGACCGATCTGCGCGTGGTCATCGACCTGAAAAAGGCCGTGACCCCGAAAAGTTTCTTCGAGCTGGGTGGGCATTCGCTGAGCGTCATGCAAGTGCGCGCCCAATTGCAACAACGCCATGGCTGTCACCTGCCGATCAACGCCTTCTTCGATCACGTCACCGTGCAGAAGTTGGCCGAGCAACTGCCGAGCGATTTGTTCGCCGCAGCGGTCGAGCAGCGTGAGCGCCTGGATGACATGGCTCGCTGGTTGGATGAATTCGAGGTTTGAGATGAGTATCGATCCGCACCAAATCGCCCGGCGTTTCGCCGAGCTGACCCCTGAACGGCGCCAGGCCTTCCTCGCCAAGCTCGAGGAAAACGGTATCCGCTTCACCGACCTGCCCATGGTCGCGCTGCCTCGACCGGACGTCTCGCCGTTGTCCGCTG
>NZ_JAKNRV010000065.1:0-19935 GCF_023072625.1 Pseudomonas emilianonis | reverse complement strand
CTGCGCAGTTCAAACAAGCCGAGGGCTGGCGCCAGGCCACGCCGAGCGATGCCCTGGCCCGTGGCGCCTGGTGGGAACTGTACGGCGACCGTCAGCTCAATGACCTGGTGCTCCGGCTGAACAACGCCAACCAGACCGTGGCCCAGGCCGAAGCGCGCTTCCGTCAGGCCCAGGCGCTGGTGAGCAGTTCCCGTGGGGCGTTTTACCCGACGGTGGACCTGAGTGTCGGGAAAACCCGCGCCAGTCAGGGCACCGGCAGCAGCAGTGCCAGCCTCAGCAGTTCCAGCAGTGGCATCCGCGATACCCTTAACGCGCAGTTGGGCGTGAGCTGGGAAGCTGATGTCTGGGGCAAGTTGCGCCGGGGCCTGGAAGCCAAAGAAGCCAGCGCCGAAGCCAGCTCGGCGGACCTGGCCGCGATGCGTTTGAGCCAGCAGTCGGAGTTGGTGCAGAGCTACCTGCAACTGCGCGTCATGGATGAGCAGACCCGGTTGCTGCAAGCCACGCTGGACACCTACCAGCGCTCCCTGCAGATGACCGAGAACCAATACCGCGCCGGCGTTTCCGGCAAGGACGCCGTGGCCCAGGCGCAAACCCAGCTCAAGTCCACCCAGGCCAGCCTGATCGACCTGATCTGGCAGCGCGCGCAACTGGAAAACGCCATCGCCGTGTTGATCGGCGAGGCGCCAGCCAACTTCAACCTGGCCGTTAGTAAGGACATCCCGGCCTTGCCGCAGATCCCGGTGAGCCTACCGTCGCAATTGCTCGAACGCCGCCCCGACATCGCGTCCGCCGAGCGCTCGGTGATCGCCGCCAACGCCGATATCGGCGTGGCCAAGGCGGCCTATTACCCGGACCTGAGCCTGAGCCTGGCCGGTGGTTATTCCAGCAGCACCTACGCCGACTGGATCAGCCTGCCGAACCGCTTCTGGTCGGTCGGGCCGAAGCTGGCGATGACCCTGTTCGACGGCGGCCAGCGCTCGGCGGAAGTCGACCGCACCGTGGCCAGTTACGATGAAACCGTGGCCAAGTACCGCCAGACCGTACTGGATGGCTTCCGCGAAGTGGAAAACTACATGGTCCAGCTCAAGGTGCTGGAAGACGAAGCCGTGGTCAGCAATGAAGCGCTGGAGGCCGCGCGCGAGTCGCTGCGCTTGACCCAGAACCAGTACAAGGCGGGGCTGATCGCTTATCTGGATGTGGTGACCGTACAAGCCACCGCCCTGAGCAACGAACGCACCGTGCTGACCTTGCTGCAGACACGATTGGTGGCCAGTGTGCAACTGATCGCCGCGTTGGGTGGCGGTTGGGATGGGCAGACTCAGGCGGTTGAAAAGGAGTGACGCCGGGCCTGTTTTGAGACGGTGGATTGGCGTCAAAATGCCGGTGATGGTCCTAGGATAAATAATCACCTGTTCAAGAAGCAGTCTCGCTACAATCCGCGACTTTTCCATCTGGCACGGGCTTTTTCAGCCAGTCGGTCTAGCGTCGGCCCATGCTTATCGGTAGTGACTTCTCCTCGCTGGACGCATTGCCAAGGCCAAGGGCCGCGCCATCTGTTTGTGGATGCTGGGCGGGGTATTGGCGATGGGAGAGGGCGTGTGGCCCAAGCACTTTTGTCGGCATGTTGGCGCTCAGGCTGCCGCCCACCCTCGGCTTTGACTTGGACATTACCGCGTTGATCATGGGCGTGGGCATCAGCAGCATGCATTACACCGGCATGGCCGCGATGCGCATGATGCCGGCATCCGTTACCGGCGGATGGCTTCATGGCGGACATCCATCGCGCAGAAGCAGCGCTGACGCCTGACAAGCACAGCACTTGACGGGTATTCTTGGCGCCAACGCTAAACATTTGGTTGATTCAGGAGACTGTAGGCATGGACAAAGTCCTCATCATCACCGGGGGCGGTCGCGGGATTGGCGCGGCGACGGCATTGCTGGCCGCTCGCCAGGGCTATCGCATTTGCATCAACTTCCAGTCGGATGAAGAAGCCGCTCACCGCGTTCTCGAACAGGTCCGCGCGCTAGGCGCCCAAGCCATTGCGGTGCGCGCCGATGTGAGCATCGAGGATGAAGTGATCGCATTGTTCCACCGCGTTGACACTGAACTGGGTCGCGTTACGGCGTTGGTCAACAATGCAGGCACGGTGGGGCATAAATCTCGCGTTGATGAGATGTCCGAGTTCCGCATCCTGAAGGTCCTGAAGACCAACGTACTCGGGCCGATTTTGTGCGCCAAGCACGCGCTGCTGCGTATGTCGCCCCGGCATGGCGGGCAGGGCGGCAGTATCGTCAATGTGTCGTCGGTGGCGGCGCGCCTCGGTTCGCCGGGTGAATATGTCGACTACGCCGCCTCCAAGGGCGCGCTGGACAGCTTTACCGTGGGGTTGGCGAAGGAAGTGGCGGGCGAGGGTATTCGTGTCAACGCGGTGCGTCCCGGCTATATCTTCACCGACTTCCACGCCCTGAGCGGTGACCCGGACCGGGTCAGCAAGCTGGAGTCCGGGATCCCGATGGCCCGTGGCGGCCGGCCGGATGAAGTGGCAGAGGCGATTGTCTGGCTGTTGTCAGACAAGGCCTCCTATGCCACCGGGACGTTCGTTGACCTGGGCGGCGGTCGTTGAGACCCCTGGCCATCAGGTCGGCAGATGGCGCAGCACTTCATAGCCTTTAAGCGAAAACGCCTTGAGCAGGCTGGCTTCGCAGTTATCCAGGGTTCTGTAGCCGTGGTTGAAGAACCCATCGATACGCCCGTTGCGGGCATGGCTGCCATTCAAGGTGCGGTCGTCAAGGTTATCGAGAAACCGCAGCACTTTTTCCAGGTTGTAGGCCGCGTCAGCGCGCGCATCCGGGGCTGCGTTGGATGGGGCCCAGTCACCGACCTGCTGCTTAAGGTCATCAGCGATCGCGTAACAGTCGCGGCCCTGCAGGAAGCGCCTCATGACCGGGCTCTGTTCGATGATTTGCTGTGCCGAACGATGGTCGTCGGCCGGTCGGCCTGCCGGACCGCGCATTGTGCGGACCTGTTGTTGTTCGGCCGCCCGCATGTAGTTGGGTGGAATGGGCAAGGGTGTAAGCCCTGCGGGTAAAGGCACGCGCATAAGGAATCTCCGATTCGAACCAGGAAAGGTGCCCCTTATGTGGTCCGTTCGGCAGTCTGGTTCCGGTTCAAAACGACCGCACAATCCGTCCCAAGGTCTCCATCGCTTTTTCCGATGCCTCGGACCACGGGCTGCCGTAGTTCAAGCGGATACAGTTCCTGAAACGCTGGGTCGCCGAGAAAATCGGCCCCGGCGCGATGCTGATGCCCTGGGCCAACGCCATCTGGAACAACTTGAGCGAGTCCGTCTGTTCCGGCAGTTCCAGCCAGAGGAAATACCCGCCGGCCGGCTGGCTGACCCGCGTCTGCGCCGGAAAATACCGGGCAATGGCCGCGAGCATCGCGCTTTGCTGTTCTTCCAGGGCATAGCGCAACTTGCGCAAGTGCCGGTCATAGCCGCCGTGTTGCAGGTAGTCGGCAATTGCAGCCTGAGCGGGCATCGATGGGCATAGCGAGGTCATCAGCTTCAGGCGCTCGACCTTTTGCGCATAGCGCCCGGCCGCCACCCAGCCAATGCGATAGCCCGGTGCCAGGCTCTTGGCGAAGGAGCCGCAGTGCATCACCAGGCCCTCGGTGTCGAAGGCCTTGGCGGGTTTCGGAGCCTGTTGTCCGTAGTACAACTCTGCGTAGACGTCGTCCTCGATCAACGGCACCTGATGGCGGCGCAGCAGTTCCACCAGTTCCTGTTTCTTCGCTTCCGGCAGCGTCGCGCCGATGGGGTTCTGAAAGCTGGTCATGGTCCAGCAGGCTTTGATCGGGTAGCGCTCCAGGCTTTGCGCCAGGGCGTTGAGGTCGATGCCGTCACGCGGATGCACGGGAATTTCCACCGCTTTGAGTTTCAGGCGTTCCAGTACTTGCAGGCAGGCATAAAACGCTGGCGCTTCAATGGCCACCAGGTCGCCCGGCTCGGTGACGGCCTGCAGGCACAGGTTCAACGCTTCGAGGGCGCCGTTGGTGATCAGCAGCTCTTCCATCGGCAGCATCAGGCCACCGACCATGTACCGCAGGGCAATCTGCCGGCGCAGTTGCGGGTTGCCCGGCGACATGTCGGTCACCACCAGGCGCGGGTCCATTTCGCGGCTGGCGCTGGCCAGGGAGCGGGCCAGGCGCGGCAGCGGGAACAGCATCGGGCTGGGGAAGGCCGAACCGAACGGCACGGTATTCGGGTCTTTGATGGAGTCGAGGACCGAGAACACCAATTCGCTCACATCGACTTCGGTGGACTCATGTACATGTTCACTCACCACGGGCTCGGAAAACGGGCTGGGCGCGTGGGTGTTGACGAAATAGCCGGAACGCGGCCGCGCCCGGATCAGGCCGCGGCGTTCCAGCAAGTAATACGCCTGGAACACCGTGGACGGACTGACGCCGTAAGTCTGGCTGGCATAGCGCACCGAGGGCACTCGCTGGCCAGGGCCGAGCACGCCGGAGCGGATCAGTTCTGCAATGTCGTCGGCGAATTTTTCGTAGCGTTTCAGGGTGGCCAAATTATTCTTCTCAGGATGTACGCAGGGCGAAATGTGGCAGCCGGCAAGCCAGCGGCCACATTTTATCTTTTATGCAGGCGAACCCTCAGCGGTTCAACGGCGCCACGAAGCGGCTGTCGGCAGCGCTATAGACCCACGGTTCGTCGACGTCCGTGACCTTGAAGCGCAGGGTCTGCGAACTGCTCGCCGGCTTGTCCGCCAGTAAGGCCACCGACACCGGTACATCGCTGATTTCCCCCGGCGCCAGGCTGATCTGGGTCTTGCCTTGCAACTGGAAGCCCTCGGCATCCACCAGCTCTAGGCGGTAATCCTGGCGTTGCTGGGTCTTATTGATGACCTTGAGGCTGTAGATGTTTTCGATCTGGCCCTGGCTGTTCTCGCGGAACATGCCGCGGTCCTTGGTCACGTCCAGCGACACCATCGGCCTTTGCACCAGCGCCACGACCAACGCGGCGATCATCACCAGCAGCACCGCACTGTAGCCGATCAGGCGTGGCCTGAGCAGGTGGGTCTTGCCGCCTTGTAGTTGATGTTCGCTGGTATAGCTCACCAGGCCGCGGGCGTAGCCCATTTTGTCCATGATCGAATCGCAGGCATCGATGCACGCCGCGCAGCCGATACATTCCATTTGCAGGCCATCGCGGATGTCGATGCCGGTGGGACACACCTGCACGCACACGTGGCAATCGATGCAGTCGCCCAGGCCGACGTCCGCCGGTTTGGCCTCACGCTTGCGCGGGCCACGGTGTTCGCCACGGGCCGCATCGTAGGAGATGGTCAGGGTGTCCTTGTCGAACATCACGCTCTGGAACCGCGCATACGGGCACATGTGCATGCACACCGCTTCGCGCAGCCAGCCAGCGTTGATGTAAGTGGCGGCGGTGAAAAACACCACCCAGAACAGGCTCACGCCACCCAGTTGCCAGCTCAGCAGTTCGGCGGCCAGCGGGCGTATGGGCGTGAAGTAACCGACAAAGGTCAACCCGGTCAGCACGCTGATGCCCAACCACAGCGTATGTTTGGCCGAGCGCCGCGCCAGTTTGTTCAGGCTCCAGGGCGCCGCTTGCAGCTTGATGCGCTGGTTGCGTTCGCCTTCGGTGACTTTTTCACACCACATGAACAGCCAGGTAAACGAGCTTTGCGGGCAGGTGTAACCGCACCACACCCGGCCGGCGAACACGGTGATCGCAAACAGGCCGAAGGCACAGATGATCAGCAGCGCCGACAGCAGGATGAAGTCCTGCGGCCAGAAGGTCGCACCGAAAATGTGGAACTTGCTTTCGGCCAAGTCCCACAGTACGGCCTGGCGACCGCCCCAGTTCAGCCACACGGTGCCGAAAAACGCCAGGAACAGAAAGCCTGCACCGGCGACGCGCAAGGTGCGGAACAGGCCGGTAAAACTACGGGTATGGATCAGGTTGTCGCTGGATTGGGCCTTCACCTTCTTCGGGTGTGCAGGCTCGTGGATTTCCACGGTTCGGACGGGGATTATTTCGCTCATGGTCGTTCGCTCATCAGCCTCCATCAGGCCGACGAACTATGCTCGCCGTGCTGTTTGCATAACAGACTCAGGTGTGGCGATAAAAAGCGGATCAGATGCGCCATTCAAGCGCGCCTGCGACAATGTGCTGCACCCCGTGGCGCGTGGGGCGCAGCTCGGTTCAGCATGTGCTGATACAGATCAATCAAATCACCGAATCACTGTCGCTCGCCCTCAGGTGTTTACGGCCGTCCTTGGCGCCGGCGACGGTCAGTGCGTCGGCCTCGACTTCGGTGATGTAGATCCGGTCGCCGTTCAGCGCCACGAAAGACATGGATTTTTCGCTGTCGGTGCTGACGGTGACTTGAGTCGCGGCCAGGCTTTGTTCCTGGCCGTTGTCATCGACCTTGAAGTAGCAGGTGTGGTTTTCGATACGTACAGGCATGGTGAGTTCCTTGTCATCGTTTGGTGATGGTTGGGGGGTAGCCTCCGGCCAGCGGCTCCTCCACCCGCACGGGCGGGTCTTGCGGCGGTTCTTCCTCGGGAGGCGGCGCCGGGTTTGGTTCGGTGGGCGGCAGGGTTGGCTTGTCGATATTCGGGTCGGGGGTTTCAGCGGGGATCGGGATATTCATCGGTGTGGCCTCCTTTGTGCTTTGCTCTATCGGTGGACAGCCGCCTGGGGGAATTGATTCCCCCGCCGATGGCGGCACATCCACCTGAACTTTTCACCTTCACCCGGGCTCGGACCTTATGTGGCCCTGCTCAGGGAGAGCGGTGCCGTATCAGAATTCGGATCAAGCAAAGAGCGTCCACAGGGCGTAAGGGGAAGATGCTCGATGACTGCTGAAACACTGACTCCAGACGATCGCGTACTGCCGCTGTCCCAGGCTTTGTTGCTGCCTCGCATAGCCATTGAAAGCACCATGCCGGTGATCGACGGCGGCGAATTTGCCGTCAAGGCCGTGGTCGGCCAGCGCATCAGCGTCACCAGCAAGGTGTTCGCCGATGGCCACGACACGCTCGCGGTGGTGATCCGCTGGCGCGCCTTGCAAGATGAAAGCTGGCACCGCGTGGTCATGGCGGATGTCGGCAACAACGGCTGGGAGGGCGCGTTTACCGTTACCGCCCAAGGCCCCCATGAATATTGCATCGAAGCCTGGATCGATACCTTTGCCAGCTTCTGCTACGAACTGCGCAAGAAACATGAGGCCGGCGTACCGGTCAGCCTCGAGTTGCAGGAAGGCCGCAGCCTGGTGCTGCAGGCCGCCGAGCGCAGTGATAATCCGTTGCGCGAGCGCCTGATGCTGTTGCACCACGAGCTTTCCGGCCTGCTGGAAACCGAGCAGGTTGCCCTGTTCTTGCACGACGACAGTGCACACTTGATGACCCAGGCCGATCACCACGCCTACTTGAGCATCAGCACCGTCTACCCGATCGACGTGGAGCGCGAGCGGGCGCAGTTTGCCAGTTGGTACGAGCTGTTTCCCCGCTCGATCACCGACGATCCCGCGCGTCACGGGACGTTCAACGACGTGCACGCGCGCTTGCCGATGATCCATGACATGGGCTTTGACGTGCTGTACTTCCCGCCGATCCATCCGATCGGCCGCAGCCACCGCAAAGGCAAGAACAATGCGTTGAACGCCGGCCCGGACGATCCGGGCAGCCCCTACGCGATCGGCAGCGAGGAGGGTGGCCACGACGCGATTCATCCGCAACTGGGCAGCCGCGACGACTTTCGCCGCCTGATCAAGGCCGCCGCCGAGCACGGCCTGGAAATCGCGCTGGACTTCGCCATTCAGTGTTCCCAGGACCATCCGTGGCTCAGGCAGCACCCGGGATGGTTCAACTGGCGCCCTGACGGCACGATCAAATACGCGGAAAACCCGCCGAAGAAGTACCAGGACATCGTCAACGTCGATTTCTATGCCGCCGATGCGATCCCCAGCCTGTGGACCGAGTTGCGTGACGTTGTGGTGGGCTGGGTGGAAGAGGGCGTGAAGACATTCCGCGTCGATAACCCGCACACCAAGCCGCTGCCATTCTGGCAATGGCTGATCGGCGACGTGCGGTCCAAGTACCCGGAAGTGATCTTCCTCGCCGAAGCGTTCACCACGCCAGCGATGATGGCGCGCTTGGGCAAGGTCGGTTACTCCCAGAGCTACACCTATTTCACCTGGCGCAACACCAAGGCCGAGCTGGGCGAGTACCTGACGCAATTGAACGAGTCGCCGTGGCGCGAGTGCTTCCGACCGAACTTCTTCGTCAATACCCCGGACATCAATCCCGGCTTCTTGCATCAATCCGGGCGCCCTGGCTTTTTGATCCGCGCCGCGCTGGCGACCATGGGTTCAGGCTTGTGGGGCATGTATTCGGGCTTTGAACTGTGCGAAGCCGCAGCGGTGCCGGGCAAGGAAGAGTACCTGGACTCGGAGAAATACGAGATCCGCCCACGGGACTTCACCGCGCCCGGCAACATCATTGCCGAGATCGCCCAACTCAACCGCATCCGCCGGCAAAACCCGGCGTTGCAGACACACCTGGGGTTGACGCTCTACAACGCCTGGAACGACAACATTCTGTACTTCGGCAAGCGCAGCGTGGACGGCAGCAATTTCATCCTGGTGGCGGTCAACCTCGACCCGTTCAATGCCCAGGAAGCCCACTTTGAATTGCCGCTGTGGGAGCTGGGCCTGCCTGACGACGCCCACACCCAGGGCGAAGATTTGATGAACGGCCATCGCTGGACCTGGTACGGCAAGACCCAATGGATGCGGCTGGAACCGCAGATGCCGTTTGGGATTTGGCGGATCACTGCATCCTAAGCGTAGTGGGGATCGACATGGGGGAGGGGGCAAGCGCCCTCCCACATTGACCCGGTTCAGTCTGCAAGATTTTCGAGTTTTCAGGAGCTTCCAATGGCGAAGAAACCCAAGGCTGCCACCTTTATCAAAGACCCGCTCTGGTACAAGGACGCGGTGATCTACCAGGTTCACGTCAAATCCTATTTCGACTCCAACAACGACGGCATCGGTGACTTTCCCGGGCTGATCGCCAAACTCGACTACATCGCCGACCTTGGTGTGAACACCATCTGGGTCCTGCCGTTCTACCCCTCGCCACGTCGCGACGACGGCTACGACATCTCCGAGTACCGCGGCGTACACAGCGACTACGGGACCATGGCCGACGCCAGGCGCTTTATCGCCGAAGCCCATAAACGCGGGCTGCGGGTGATCACCGAACTGGTGATCAACCACACCTCCGACCAGCACCCGTGGTTTCAGCGGGCGCGCAAGGCCAAGCCCGGTTCGGCGGCGCGGGACTTCTACGTGTGGTCCGATGACGAGCAGAAATACGACGGCACCCGCATCATCTTCCTCGATACCGAGAAGTCCAACTGGACCTGGGACCCGGTGGCCGGCCAGTACTTCTGGCACCGTTTCTATTCGCACCAGCCCGACCTCAACTTCGACAACCCGCAAGTGATGAAAGCCGTGCTGTCGGTGATGCGCTACTGGCTGGACATGGGCATCGACGGCCTGCGCCTGGACGCGATCCCTTACCTGATCGAGCGCGACGGCACCAACAACGAAAACCTGCCGGAGACCCACGACGTCCTCAAGCAGATCCGCGCCGAGATCGACGCCCACTACCCCGACCGCATGTTGCTGGCCGAAGCCAACCAGTGGCCGGAAGACACGCAGTTGTACTTCGGCGACAAAAAGGGCGACGACGGCGATGAATGCCACATGGCCTTTCACTTTCCGCTGATGCCGCGCATGTACATGGCGCTGGCCCAGGAGGACCGTTTTCCTATCACTGACATCCTGCGCCAGACCCCGGAAATCCCGGCCAATTGCCAATGGGCGATCTTCCTGCGCAACCACGATGAACTGACCCTGGAAATGGTCACCGACAAAGAGCGCGACTACCTGTGGAACTACTACGCCGCCGACCGTCGCGCGCGCATCAACCTGGGCATTCGCCGGCGCTTGGCGCCGTTGATGGAGCGTGACCGCCGTCGCGTCGAGCTGCTCAATAGCCTGCTGCTGTCGATGCCCGGCACGCCGACCCTGTATTACGGCGATGAAATCGGCATGGGCGACAACATCTACCTCGGCGACCGCGACGGCGTGCGCACGCCGATGCAGTGGTCCATCGACCGCAACGGCGGCTTTTCCCGCGCCGACCCGGCCAGCCTGGTGCTGCCGCCGATCATGGACCCGCAATACGGCTACCAGTCGGTCAACGTCGAAACCCAGGCCCAAGACCCGCATTCGCTGCTGAACTGGACCCGCCGCATGCTCGCGGTGCGTAAGCAGTCCAAGGCGTTTGGCCGGGGCAGTTTAAAAATGCTCTCGCCGAGCAACCGCCGCATCCTCGCCTATACCCGCGAATACACCGGGGACGATGGCCGCACTGAAATCATCCTGTGCGTGGCCAACGTCTCGCGCAGCGCCCAGGCGGCCGAGTTGGACCTCTCGGCCTTCGCCGGCATGGTGCCGGTGGAGATGCTCGGCGGTAATGCGTTCCCGCCCATCGGTCAGTTGAATTTCCTGCTGACCCTGGCGCCGTATGGCTTCTATTGGTTTGTGCTGGCGGCGGAAAACCAGATGCCCAGCTGGCATGTGGAACCGGCGCAAAGCATGCCGGACTTCACCACCCTGGTATTGAAAAAACGCATGGAAGAGCTGCTCGACGAACCGTGTCGCACCGCCCTGGAGCACACGTCGCTGCCGAGCTGGCTGCCCAAGCGCCGCTGGTTCGCCGGCAAGGACACGGCCATCGACAGCGTGCATATTGCCTATGGTGTACGGTTCGGCGACCCGCAACACCCGGTGCTGCTCAGCGAAATCGACGTGAGCGCCGGTGGCCAGGTCAGCCGCTATCAACTGCCGTTCGGCTTCCTCGGCGAAGACCAGTTCACCAGCGCCTTGCCGCAACAATTGGCCCTGGCCCGTGTGCGACGCGTGCGCCAGGTCGGGTTGGTGACCGATGCGTTCAGCCTGGAACACTTTATCCGTGCAGTGATCCAGGCCTTGCAGGTGGGCACAGTATTGACCACCAGCCAAGGCGAGTTGCGCTTTGAGGCCACGCCGCACCTGGCCAACCTGCAACTGAGCGATGAATCGGCAGTGCGTTACCTGGCCGCCGAGCAGTCCAACAGCTCGGTGGTGGTGGGCGAGAGCCTGGTGCTCAAGCTGATCCGTAAAGTCAGCGCCGGGGTACACCCGGAGCTTGAGATGAGTGCCTACCTGACCGCAGCCGGTTACCCGAACATTTCGCCGTTGCTCGGTTCGATGATTCGGCGTGACGCCGAAGGTCAGGACAACCTGTTGATGATTGCCCAGGGCTACCTGAGCAACCAGGGCGACGCCTGGGGCTGGACCCAGAACAACCTGGAACGCGCCATACGCGACGAACTGGCCGAAGCCATCTCCGAACAGGAGCAGCACTACAACGCCTTGGGCGAGCTGGCGGACTTCGCCGGTTTGCTCGGGCAGCGCCTGGGTGAAATGCACGGCGTGCTGGCGGCGTCAACGGCCAACCAGGATTTCAACCCCGAAGTCACCACGGCCAAGGATGCCCAGGCCTGGGCCAAGGATGTCGGTGCGCAGATCGAACGCGCCCTCCAATTGCTCAAACTGCATCAAAACCAATTGAACCCGGCCGATCAGGCGCGGGTCAGTGAATTGCTGGATCAGAAAAAAGCCATCGCCAGTCATGTTCAGGCATTGGCGAACGCCACGTTGGGCGGGCTGCGCATTCGCGTCCATGGTGATTTGCACCTGGGCCAGGTGCTGGTGGTGAAAGGCGACGCCTACCTGATCGACTTTGAAGGGGAACCGGCGCGGCCGCTGCACGAACGGCGCGGCAAGCACAGCCCGTATAAAGATGTCAGCGGTGTGCTGCGTTCCTTTGATTACGCGGCGGCCATGGCCTTGAATGTGCAGGGCGTGGACCAATCACCCGCAGCGCACGCCGCACGTCAGCGTGTGACCGAGCGCTACCTAAGTGAGGCGCGTCTGGCATTTATCAAGGGTTATCACGCGACGACGGCTACACTGGCGCATGACTGGCAGGATGCCAAAGGCCAAGACGCAGCGCTGACGTTGTTCAGCCTGGAGAAGGCCGCGTACGAAGTGGCCTATGAAGCGGAAAACCGCCCGACCTGGCTGCCGGTGCCCTTGCAGGGTTTACACGGTTTGCTGAGCGGGCTCATACCTGGATCGAAATCTGTACGCGGTGGGGAGACGTCATGAGCTTTACAAATAAAGAACCGCTGCAGCCAAAACTGACTGCAATGCCGGCGTCCAAGGACGTCGAAGCGCTGGTGCGCGCCGAGCACCATGATCCGTTCTCGATTCTCGGGCCCCATGATGATGAGCACGGCGGCCAGTTTATCCGTGCGTTCCTGCCGGAGGCCTTGAGCGTCCAGGTGCTGAGTCGCGACGGTGGCGAGCCGATCGGCAGCCTCGATGCGACCTCGGTGCCGGGCTTGTTTATCGGGCATTTCAGCAGTCGCCAGGCCTACGTGTTGAAGATCCAATGGGCCGGTGGCGAACAGATCACGGAAGACCCTTACAGCTTCCAGCAATTGCTGCTGGGGGAAATGGACCTGTACCTGTTTGCCGAAGGCAATCACCGCGACCTCAGCAACTGCCTGGGTGCCCAGGTGACCACGGTCGATGGCGTGCAGGGCGTGCGCTTCGCCGTATGGGCGCCCAACGCCCGGCGTGTTTCGGTGGTGGGCGACTTCAATATCTGGGATGGCCGGCGCCACCCGATGCGCCTGCGGCATCCATCCGGCGTGTGGGAGATCTTTATCCCGCGCCTGCAACCGGGCGCGGCCTACAAGTACGAAATCCTCGGCGCCAACGGCATCTTGCCGCTCAAGGCCGACCCGATGGCCCTGGCCACCCAGATGCCACCCGACACCGCGTCGAAAGTCGCTGCGCCGCTGCAGGTCGACTGGCAGGACCACGTGTGGATGCAGGCGCGCAAGGAAAAGCAGAAGTCCACCGCGCCGCTGTCGATTTATGAATTGCACGTCGGCTCCTGGCAGTGCGAGCTGGACGAGGCCGGTGAGGTTGCGCGCCAGTACGGCTGGCGCGAACTGGCCGAGCGGCTGATTCCGTATGTGCAGCAACTGGGTTTCACCCATATCGAGCTGATGCCGATCATGGAGCACCCGTTCGGCGGCTCCTGGGGCTATCAAGCGTTGTCCCAGTTCGCGCCGACTGCGCGCTTCGGTTCGCCGCAAGAGTTCGCCGAGTTCGTCAATGCCTGTCACCAGGCCGACATTGGCGTGATCCTCGACTGGGTGCCGGCGCATTTTCCCACCGATACCCACGGTCTCGCGCAATTCGATGGCACGGCGTTGTACGAATACGCCAACCCGCTGGAAGGCTTCCACCAGGATTGGGACACGTTGATCTACAACCTGGGCCGCACCGAAGTGCATGGCTTTATGCTGGCCTCGGCGCTGCATTGGCTCAAACACTTCCACGTCGATGGCCTGCGCGTGGATGCTGTGGCCTCGATGCTGTACCGCGATTATTCGCGCAAGGCCGGCGAATGGGTGCCCAACCGCTATGGCGGCCGCGAGAACCTGGAAGCCATCGACTTCCTGCGGCACTTGAACGACGTGGTCGCCCTGGAAGCGCCCGGCGCGCTGGTGATCGCCGAAGAATCCACGGCCTGGCCGGGCGTCAGCCAGCCGACCCAACAGGGAGGCCTGGGCTTCAACTACAAGTGGAACATGGGCTGGATGCACGATTCCCTGCATTACATCCAGCAAGACCCGGTGTACCGCGCGCACCATCACAATGAACTGAGTTTCGGCCTGGTGTATGCCTGGTCCGAGCGCTTCATCCTGCCGATCTCCCACGATGAAGTGGTCCATGGCAAGCACTCGCTGATCGACAAGATGCCCGGCGACCGCTGGCAGAAATTCGCCAACCTGCGTGCCTATCTGAGTTTCATGTGGATGCACCCGGGCAAGAAGCTGCTGTTCATGGGCTGCGAGTTCGGCCAATGGCGCGAGTGGAACCACGACCAGCAACTGGACTGGTACCTGCTGCAATACCCCGAACACCGAGGGGTACAGAAGCTGGTCGGTGACTTGAATCGCCTGTACCGCGAGGAACCGGCGCTGTATGAGCAGGACGACGCGCCCCAGGGTTTCCAGTGGCTGATCGGCGACGATGCGATCAACAGCGTCTATGCCTGGCTGCGCTGGAGCAAGGACGGCCGGCCGGTGCTGGTGGTGGCCAACTTCACGCCGGTGCCCCGTGAAGCCTACACGGTCGGCGTGCCGTTTGCCGGGCGTTGGAGCGAGGTGATCAACAGTGATGCGGACACGTATGCCGGTTCCAACTATGGCAATGGCGGGGGGGTGTTCACCGAAGATGAGCCGCGTCATGGGCAGCCGGTCTCGCTGTCGTTGAATTTGCCGCCATTGGGCGTGCTGATTTTGCGTCCGCAAGACAGTTAAGCGCGCCAAGGTGCTGGATTCTATTGTCCGCGCTAGTGGCAGGGTGCCACAATGGCGCCTTTGTCGCGGCAGTCGAATCAGGCGGATTTCATGAATGGCCTTGGGCATAAGCAAGACCAGGATTGCGTTATAGAAGAGCAGGTGCGAACCGACCGTTTGCATCAGCTATTTCGTCAGTCATTTGCCGCCATCCTCGGCAGCTTTTTTGCGGCGGCGATGCTCTGCTGGCTGTGCTGGGACCGTTTTGACCACCACGTCATGCAGGTATGGCTGGTGCTGCTGGGGGCATCATCGCTGCTGCGGGTAAAAATGTTCCTGGAGTGGTTTCGCAGCCCCAACAGCGAGCGCACGCCGGAACGCTGGGAGCGCCGTTACTGGATCACCTTGATGCTGTCCGCCAGCATCTGGGGCGCCGGTGCCTTTGCGGTGATGCCCAGTGATGACCGGATGTCTCAAGTGCTGGTGATACTGTTTATCGTGGGCATGTCTGTCAGCGCTGTTTCGTGCTATTCGGCCTATCGTTACATGACGATGGTGTCCATGGGCCTGGTGCTGCTGCCGTGTACGCTGTGGCTGCTGTTTCAGCCGTCGTCGATGCAGGTCGGGGTGGCGATTTCGGTGCTGGTGTTTTCCTCGTTTGTGGTCAGCGCCACGCGCAAGTTATCCGACGCCCTGGAAAAAGCCTTCCGCCTGACCCGGCAAATGGAACGCGCCCACACTATTTCAACGCACGCCGCACAGACCGATGAACTCACCGGGCTGATGAACCGCCGTGCGTTTTTCGAGCATGCGCAGTTGTTGTACACCCAGTGTCGTCTCAACCAGCAACCGCTGTGCGCGTTGATGATGGACATGGATCACTTCAAGCAAATCAACGATACCTACGGTCATCAGGCCGGTGACCAGGTGTTGCGGCAGATCGGCGGAGTGATCTGCGCGTCGTTTCGCCAGGCCGATGTGTACGGCCGTCTGGGGGGCGAGGAGTTTGCGGTGTTGCTGCCCAATACGTCGCTGGAAACCGCTCGGAGTATCGCTGAGGAACTGATCAAGGCTATCTCCGGTATGGTGTTCGACCCTGTACAGGGCCTGACCGCCAGCCTCGGCGTGGCGTCGACTTATACTCGGGATGAGGACCTGCACGCGCTGATGAATAGCGCCGACAAGGCGCTCTATCGCGCCAAGGCCCTTGGCCGCAATCAAGTGGCCGTGGCGGAGTAGGGCTCAGTCCCTCAACAAGGCCTTCGCCAGCGCCCGCGCCACCTGGTCGGCGGAGTAGGGCTTGGCCAGGAACTCGAACCCCTCGTAGCCGCTTTCCGCCAGTTCTTCGCTGTAGCCTGAAGTGAGTACCACCGGCAGGTCGGCACGACGTTGGCGTAGAACCTTGGCCATCGCCACGCCCGTCATGCCCGGCATCACCACGTCCGAGAAAATCGCATCGAACCCCGTGGCGTCCGGACCGACCAGCGCCAGTGCCTGTTCGGCATCGGTCGCCCAGGTGGTCTGGTAACCGAGGTCCTGGAGAATCTGGTTGGCGAAACGGCCTACCTCCAGGTTGTCTTCCACGATCAGGATGTTGTGCAGGGTCGTGTCGTGGACAGGTGCCTGGTCCCTGGGGGAGGGCTCGCCCCGGGGGGGCTGCGGTTCAACCTCGGGCAGGTACAGGGTAAACACCGTGCCCTGGCCAAGACGGCTGGCCACGTCGACGTTGCCGCCGGACTGCTTGGCGAAGCCGAACACCTGCGACAACCCCAGGCCCGTGCCTTTGCCCGTGGCCTTGGTGGTGAAGAAGGGCTCGAAAATGCGTTCGAACGTATCAGCCGGAATACCGCTGCCGGTGTCGGCCACGACCACCGTGACAAACGGCTGGTGAGCTTCGGCATCGCCACGGATGCGCGGCAGCGCGTCCACCGTGGCCACGCGCAGGGTCAGGGTGCCCTGGCCGTCCATGGCATCGCGGGCGTTGAGCGCGATATTGATCAGCGCGGTTTCGAACTGGCTTGAGTCGACCCGCACGTGGCACGGCCGCTCAGGCAACTGGACCTGCACCTGAATGCGTGCGCCGGTGACGCTTTCGAGCATCTCGCCAATGTTTTTGACCCGCTGCGTCACATCGAAGACTTCCGGGTTCAGCGGTTGGCGGCGCGCAAACGCGAGTAACTGGCTGGTCAACTTGCTGGCGCGCTCGACGGTGTCGGACACCGCGCACATGTAGCGTTGGCGCCGCTCCTCGGACAGCCCGGGCTGGCGCAAAAAATCCACCGACGAACGAATGATGGTCAGCAGGTTGTTGAAGTCATGGGCCACGCCGCCGGTCAATTGGCCGATGGCTTCGAGTTTCTGCGATTGACGCAGTGCCGCTTCGGCCTGGGCCAGCGCAGTGGTGCGCTCCTCCACGCGCTGCTCAAGGGTGGCGTTCAATTCGGTAAAGGCCGCCAACCCTTCGCGCACGGCGGCGTTGGCGCGCACCCGTTCGATGTGTGCCCAGGACCGTTCGGTGACTTCACCCAACAGTGCCAGGTCATACGGCGACCAGGTTCGCTGCGTTTTGCTGTGAACCGTCATCAGCGCGGTGAGGCGAGCGTTTTTGATCAGCGGCATGCAGATTGTGGCGGTGGCGCCCAGGGCTTGGAACGTCATGGCTTCTTGCGTGGGCAGTTCGAGCAGGTTATTGCCGATCACCAACGGCTCACCGGCCCGCAGGCAGTTGACTGCGGTTTGCCCGAAGGCTTGCAGGCGGTAGTGGCCCACGATGCTGGGGGCGCCTGGGGCCGTCCAGTTGTCACGGATGGTAAAGCCGTCTTCGTCGGCGTCCATATCGGCGTAAGCGCAGATGGACACCTGCAGATGCTGCGCCAGTAGGCGGGTGGTGGCGGTCATGATGGCTTCGGCATCGACGGCGTTGGCCACCGCGCTGCTGATGGTATCCAGCACGGCAAGGCGGCGCGAAAGGAACACCGTGGCGGTGCTTTCGGTCACGGTATCGAGCATACCGACGACCTGGCCCTGCGGGTCGCGGATCGGGCTATAGCAGAACGTGAAGTACGCCTGTTCCGGCGCTGCGCCACGTTCGATCATCAGGGGGAAGTTTTCGATGTAGGTCGCATGGCCCTGGAAGGCCGCATTGGCGATGGGGCTGATGTCGTCCCATACCTCGCTCCAGATCTCGCTGAACGGACGCCCCAGGGCATAGGGTTTATTGCCCAGGATCGGAATGAACGCGTCGTTATAGAGGGTCGTCAGTTGAGGCCCCCACACGATGGCCTGGGGGAAACTTGAGGCAAAGCACAGCGCCACGGTGGTCTTGAGCACATCTGGCCAGTGTTCCAGCGGCCCCAGGGGGGTATTGGCCCAATCGTGCTGGCGTACCCGCTCGGCCATGTCGCTGCTGCTTTGCAGCCAATTCATCATCAGGTGAACACCTTGTTTGCCACGGTCTGTTTTGGATACCTGAAGCGGTCACGCTAACAAGCTACAGACCGGAATGATTGCTGCCAGTTCAGCGCAATTATCCATGAGATGGCATTTTGATGCTCCCTCCATATGGATAGATATCATCGTGGGTGTCCACTTATTGTTGTGTGCCGAAGACCCCCGTCCAATAAATGCCGGCATCGCTCTTCGGGTCCATGGCATAGGCGGCGCCCAATTCACGAAATTGCGGGTTCATCAGGTTGGCGCAATGGCCGGGGCTGGCGAGCCAGCCGTCCACCACCTTGCGCGGGGTGTCGAGGCCGGCCGCGATGTTTTCGCCGATGTTCTTCGCGCTGTACCCGGCCAGCTCGGCGCGGTCACCCGGGGTGCGGCCGTCGTGGTCCAGATGGTCGAAGAAATTGCCATTGGCCATGTTGCGTGTGTGGCTGTTGGCGGCGTTGGCCAAGGTGTCGTTCCACGACAGTGGCGTGGTGGCGGTAAACGCCTGGGGGCCACACTGGCGCGGTTGTGTACGGGCGGCGTTGATCAGGTTCAGCAGTTGCTTGCCTTCGGTCTGCCAGTCGCCCAGGCCGCTGGACAACAGCGGGCGGGCGAGCACGATGCGCCAGTCCTGGCCGCTGTTGCTCACGCCGATGTCGACGAATTGCGGGTCCAGCACCACGCGGCAGAAACTCTCGCGCACGGCTTTCATGGCGGCCAGGGCATCCTTGGGGCCGGACAGGCTGATTGCCTGCACGTTGACCATCGGGTACGCCGCCCGGGCCAAGGCCTGCTGCAAGTCGCCGACATTGCTGGCCGGCAGCACCAGGCGCGTATCGCTGGCCAGCGGTGGCAGTTCCTGAGAGCCTTGGTCGCCGCAGCGTTGTACCTGGCTGCGGTAAGTGTTGATCTGTTGCACCAACTGACTTTCTTCATTCGCCATCGCGCTGGCGCAGTACACCAGGCTGGCGGCCAGCGTCGTCAGACTCATCATCAATGACAGCACGCGCATGGACGTTACCCTTGAGCTTGAAAGCGCCCATGATGCGCGATGTAGGTGCATCCATGCACCCGTTGGTCCGAACTTTTTTCCTCAGTTCATGAATGGCGAATGTTTACGGCCCTGGTCGCACAAGGCGAAGGCCACCCACTGCCGCGCGGATAGGGCGAGGATGATTACCGCGCCATGGCCAACGATGTTCGGTTCACGTCGGCCGACGCCGGTTCTGTCGCTGCCATGCCATGGCGGTGGCTAGCAGGATCAAACCTAATGCCAGGGCAAAGGTGGCGTGCAGGCCATCAGCCACAGATTGAGGCGTGGCATGGGTGAGATCGGGGGTTTTCCAGGCGAACATCGCGCCCAATACCGACGCTCCGAAAATCAGGCCAAGGTTGCGTGACAGGTTCAACAAGCCCGAGACCGTGCCTCGGTGTGCTGCATCTATCGCGCTCATCACCGCCGTGTTGTTGGCGGCCTGGAACAGGCTGTAGCCCGCCGTCAGCGTGATCAGTGAGCCAAGGTAAGTGACCAGCCCGGATGTCAGGCACAGCGACAGGGCGCCGCTGGCCATGACGGCCAGCCCCGTGAGCGTCGCGGGTTGGCTGCCGAACCGTTCAGTCAGGCGCCCCGCCGGAATGCCAGTGACCGCCGCCACACCGGGGCCGACGGCCATTGCCAGGCCCATCGAGGCCGGATCGAGATCCAATCCATGGGACAAGTAGAACGGCCCGACCACAAAGGTGGCCATGATGACCGCAGACACCAACGCGCTCATCGCCAGGCCGGCGCGCAATGATGCCGACTGCAATGACCGCCAAAAGCGGGCGCCGGTGGCTAACGGTGCAGGTGGCTGATCAACGGGTAAGTAACGACAGGCGAGGGCGGCCGCCAGCAACCCCAGAGGCGCACCCACCAGAAACAGCGCTCGCCAGCCCCACGCACTGAGCATTCCGGCGG
>NZ_JAKNRV010000659.1:0-1362 GCF_023072625.1 Pseudomonas emilianonis | reverse complement strand
GTGCGGCGGTGGGCTGCGGCGTGAGCGCGGGCAGGGCGGTGATCGGGTTGCCGCTCAGGTCGAGGTCGAACATGTCGTTCCTGGGGTGGGCAAACAGGCCGCGGGGCCATTGGCTGATTTGCGTATGGTTCAGGTCGAGGCGGCGCAGGTTGGGCATGCGCGTGATGTCCGGCGGGGCCGCGAGGGGGTTGTGGTCCAGAATCACGGTTTGCAGGCGCCGTAGATTGCGCAGGCGCGTCACGTCTTCAGGGAACAGCACCATGCGGTTGTTCGACAGGTTCAGGTTGCGCAGAACCCGCATCGCCGCCAGTTCGACCGGCAAGCTCGTCAGGTTGTTGTGGCTCAGGTCCAGGGAGCGCAGCGCCGGGAAGTGTTTGAGCAAGCCGCAATGGGTTTGCCCGACGCTGCTCTGGCTCAGGTTCAGGAACGTCACGTGCTCAAAGTTGACGGTCAGCGCAGGCAGCGACTCGGGTAACGGCATGCCGTCCAGATCGATTCGCGCGCCGGGCTGGGTTCTGCCCCAATCGTCGGTGTATTCGGCGTAGCGCTCGCCCCAGCACTGTTCAAGCAGGTGGGCCAGGCGTCGGCGGGCGGTCAGTTGTTGACGTTCCTGGGCGCTGCCTTTGGGGTGATGGGTGGGCGATTGTTTCCAGGCCTGCAATTGGGTGCACAGGGTGTGTTTTTGCAGGGTCAGCTCATTCAGGGTGGTGCTCAGTTGGTCGGGCGGGATTTCGTCGATAAAACGGTTCAAGCGTTGCTCGCTCAGGCTCGGAAACAAGCGCTGCAGCACCTCTCGCGCAAACGTCGCGTGGGTATCGGCTGGGGTTGCGCGGCAACGGCTGAGCAGCGGGCCGCCGAGCAATTGCTGGGTGTGTCGCTCCATGACGCGGTGGGTTGCCGGCGCTGCCAGCAGCTTGCGGCGCTCGGCCAAGGGTTCCAGGGTGGTCATCAACCAGTTTTGGAAGCCGTCGCCGTCGCCGGGGTTGTAACCCAGCGTGCTACGTGACGCGTCGGGCAGCACCCGCAACACAGCCTCGTACAGACTGCTCGGGCTGTGCAACTGCCGGCCTGCAGCGTCGTAGACCGCGTAACCCAGGCTGTTGCGCACCAGTACTCGACGCGTGCTGGCGGTGTCCGGCCCGGCCTGGCTGCGTAGGGTGCCGGTGATGGAGGTTTGGCGGATTTGAATGTGCAGATCGGTGAGCGCATCGGTATGAAACAGCAGGGTCTTGAGCACCAGGCTTTCCGTCGCCGGGCTGGGCGACGCCGGTGGATAGAAGCCTTCGTAGGCGCGCACCGAATCGGCGGCCACGTGCAGCTCATGGGCCAGGTTGCGCAGGCGCAGCGGCCAGCGATGCTGGT
>NZ_JAKNRV010000658.1:0-1366 GCF_023072625.1 Pseudomonas emilianonis | reverse complement strand
CGTTGCAACCCCCTGCGATGCGCCTGACCTGGCTGCTGCTGGGCTGCCTCCCCGCCGCATTCATCGCGCTGTCGCGGGTCTACCTGGGCGTCCACTGGCCCTCCGACATCCTGGCCGGAACACTGCTGGCGATGACCGTCTGCGCATTGAGCCTGAGCGTGGTCCAATACCGCAGCCCGCTGCCGCCCATGCCGCAGAAAGCCTGGTGGCTGGTATTGCCCGCCGTGGTGGCGGTGCTCGGTTTCATCGCCTTTACCGGCACCCCGCACGCTCTGCTCAGGTACGCCTACTGACCCTTGGCCGGACCGATCCAGTCAATTGGGGCGGTTCGGCGTTCGACGCAGCGTTCGCGCCGCTCCAGCAGCATTTCGTCGGCAATTTCTGCGCCGCGCTCGGCGATGTATTCCGGACTACGCGTTGCTTCCTGCGCAAGCAACTGCGAAGTAATGCTGACAAAAAAAACGTCCCAGGCCGCCTGCTCCGATTGCACTAGCCGAATCATGTTCATCCCCTGATCAGTGGTTGTGTGATCGGAAACTATTTCAGCCAGTGCGATGGGAGCAACGCAGGAAAGTCTGAAAGCAGCGCCAGACAATTCCGAAGATCAGGTGAACAACTCACCTTGCAACTCATCCAGCAGCATCTGGATCGCATCCAGCCGCTGCTGCGGATCATCGAGTTGCAGCAGGTCGATCTTGTCGGCCTCAGTGAACGGCAGCAAATACGCCAATTGATTGCCCAGGGCCTGCTGACCATCGGCATGGGTGCCCATGTCCAGCGAGGCCACCATCGGGTGTTCGGCCAGGGCCTGGAGCAGGGCCAGCAGATCGGCGTCTTCCTCTTCCAGCGCGTGGTCCGGCAGCTCCTCCAGCCATTGCACCTCGGCCACCAGCAACTGGTCCTTCTGCACCTCGGCGTCGCGGACACGAAAGCGGCGCCCGCCCTCGACGCGAATGCCCAGCAGGCCGTTATCCTGCTGCTTGAAGTCACGTATCAGCGCTTCACAGCCGATCAGCGCGTAGCCTTCCGCAGCCGTGCCTACCTCCTTGCCATCGAGGATGCACACCACGCCGAAACTTTCGCCCTTTTTCATGCAGCGGCTGATCATGTCCAGGTAGCGCGCCTCGAACAATTGCAGGTCGAGGGTGCAGCCGGGAAATAGCACGGTGTTGAGCGGGAACAACGCCAGACTCATAAAGGTTTCCTTAAACCCGGTTCAAACAATCACCGACACGGCCAGCGGCAGGAACACCGCCGTCGCCACGCCCATGAGGCTCATGGCCAGCGCCGCAAAGGCGCCACATTCTTCGCTTTCCTGCAGGGCCACCGACGTGCCGACGGCGTGGGCGGTCATGCCCAGGGCCAT
>NZ_JAKNRV010000657.1:0-1372 GCF_023072625.1 Pseudomonas emilianonis | reverse complement strand
TGCCGGCCGCCACAGACCCCGCCCAGGCTGCAGCGCCGGCCACCGCCGACGAACCCGGCGTAGTGCTGGAAGAGAACAACACCCTCGGCATGGCCCACGACCTGTCGCCGTGGGGCATGTACCAAAATGCTGACGTGGTGGTGAAAGCCGTGATGATCGGCCTGGCCATCGCCTCGATCATCACCTGGACCATCTGGATCGCCAAAGGCTTCGAGCTGCTGGGCGCCAAGCGCCGCCTGCGCGGCGAAATCGTCCACCTGAAAAAGGCCACCACCCTCAGGGAAGCGAGCGAGAGCGCGACCAAGAAGGGCACCCTGGCCAATACGCTGGTACACGACGCGCTGGAAGAAATGCGCCTGTCGGCCAACACCCGCGAAAAAGAAGGCATCAAGGAGCGCGTGGCGTTCCGTCTGGAGCGCCTGGTGGCAGCCTGCGGTCGTAACATGAGCAGCGGCACCGGCGTGCTGGCGACCATCGGCTCCACTGCGCCGTTCGTCGGCCTGTTCGGCACCGTGTGGGGCATCATGAACAGCTTCATCGGCATCGCCAAAACCCAGACCACCAACCTCGCCGTTGTCGCTCCCGGCATCGCCGAAGCCCTGCTGGCGACCGCCCTGGGCCTGGTTGCCGCGATTCCTGCGGTGGTGATCTACAACGTCTTCGCCCGTTCGATTGCCGGCTACAAGGCCCAGGTATCGGACGCGTCGGCAGAAGTCTTGCTGCTGGTCAGCCGCGACCTCGATCACCTGCCTACCGAGCGCAGCTCGCAACCGCACATGGTGAAAGTGGGGTAATCGGCCATGGGCCTGCATTTGAATCAAGGCGACGATGAACTCGTCGAGAACCACGAAATCAACGTCACGCCATTTATCGACGTGATGCTGGTGCTGCTGATCATCTTCATGGTGGCGGCACCGTTGGCCACCGTGGATATCAAGGTCGACCTGCCCGCGTCCAGCGCCAAGCCTGCGCCGCGACCGGAGAAGCCGATTTTCCTAAGCGTCAAGGCGGACCAGCGCCTGTTCCTGGGCGAAGAAGAAGTCAAAACCGAAACCCTGGGGCCGGTGCTCGACGCCAAGACCCACGGCAAGAAAGACACGACGATCTTCTTCCAGGCCGATAAGGGCGTGGACTACGGCGACCTGATGAGCGTGATGGATGCCCTGCGGGCAGCCGGCTACCTCAAGGTCGGCCTGGTCGGACTTGAGACGGCAGCCAAGAAATGATCACGACGCGCCACAAACTGACGCGTTATGGCACCAGCCTTGCCGTCGTGCTGGGCGTGCATGCCATCGCGATCGCCATCGCGCTCCACTGGTCAGCGCCGCGCACGGTCCAGCTGCCACCGGCGGCCATGGTCATTGACCTGGCG
>NZ_JAKNRV010000656.1:0-1376 GCF_023072625.1 Pseudomonas emilianonis | reverse complement strand
AGCAGTAACGCCAGCGACGGCATCTCCCTGGCGCAGACCACCGAAGGCGCGCTGGACCAGGTGAACGACAACCTGCAAACCGCTGCCCGCCAGTCGGTAGAAGGCATGCGCGCACAGGTCGAGCACGCCGAAGCCACCGCCCAGCAAGCACAGGCGGCCGACGGCGCGCTGGATGAAATCGTCGGGGCAATACAGACCATTTCCGACACCGCCGTGCGCATCGCCGATGTGACCGCGCAGCAGAGCGGTGCCGTGAGTGAGATTCGCGATAACAGCGAACGGATTCATCAGCTGGGTGAGGACAACCTGCTACGCATCGGCCAGGGCCGCAGCCAGGGTGAACACCTGTTGGTGCTGGGCGGCCAACTCAACACTGCCGTCCAGGCCTTCCGCGTCTGACCTGCCCCATGAAGATCCAAAATCAAATGAAGATCAAAATGTGGGAGGGGGCTTGCCCCCGATAGCGGCGGGTCAGTTACAGATAGTGAGACCGGCACACTGCCATCGGGGGCAAGCCCCCTCCCACATTTGACCTCCTGTGTTTTCAAAATCGTGTTGCCAATGACCAGACCGGGCGACTTGGTCACATACTTTGCGCAATCCTCGCTAATCGTGCAGCCTACTGCATAGAACTGGACAGTCATAAAGACTTTGCGGCATAGTCGCCGGGTTCTGCCGTACCCACATCAATAACAAGGAACAGCCGATGGCGACCTTACTGGTTCTTCACGGACCCAACCTGAACCTGCTCGGCACCCGCGAACCGGGCGTCTACGGGGCTGTGACCCTGGAACAGATCAACCTCGATCTGGAGCGACGGGCTCGTGAAGCCGGCCACCATCTGCTGTACCTGCAAAGCAACGCCGAGTACGAATTGATTGATCGCATCCACGCCGCGCGCGGCGAAGGCGTGGACTTTATCCTGATCAATCCCGCCGCTTTTACGCACACAAGTGTTGCATTACGTGACGCGCTGCTGGCGGTGAGCATCCCATTCATCGAAGTGCATTTGTCGAACGTGCACAAACGCGAACCTTTCCGCCATCACTCCTACTTCTCCGACGTAGCGGTAGGTGTGATCTGCGGCCTTGGCGCCAGCGGTTATCGACTGGCCCTGGAGGCCGCCCTGGAACACATTGAACAACCGGCCAAGCGCCCCTGACCGACCCTTGGGAGTTGATGATTCATGGATATCCGTAAAGTTAAGAAACTGATCGAACTGCTGGAAGAGTCCGGCATCGACGAGCTGGAAATCAAGGAAGGCGAAGAGTCCGTCCGGATCAGCCGTCACAGCAAGACCCCGGCCCAGCAGTTCTACGCGCCACAGATGCAAGCCCCGGCACCTGCTGCTCCGGCCGCCGCACCTGCTGCCGCAG
>NZ_JAKNRV010000655.1:0-1384 GCF_023072625.1 Pseudomonas emilianonis | reverse complement strand
TCGCCGTGGTGGCGGACGAGGTGCGGGCGCTGGCCCATCGCACCGCGCAGTCGACCCAGGAAATCGAGAAAATGGTCGCCGGTATCCAGAACGGCACCGGTGAAGCCGTGCAATCGATGCAACAGAGCAACCAGCGGACCCATAACACCCTGGAACTGGCCCGTGCGGCCGGCGTGGCACTGGAGCAGATCACCCAGTCGATCAGCCTGATCAACGAGCGCAACCTGGTGATCGCCAGCGCTTCGGAGGAGCAGGCCCAGGTGTCGCGTGAAGTGGACCGCAATCTGGTCAACATCCGCGACCTGGCGACCCAGTCGGCGGCCGGCGCCAACCAGACCAGCGCGGCCAGCCATGAGCTGTCGCGCCTGGCGGTGGATTTGAATGCGATGGTGGCCAGGTTCGTTATCTGACCAACTTTGCAATGCAATCCAAATGTGGGAGGGGCGGTGCGACGATTCGACTTGCTCCCGATGGCGCTGGATCAGTCAGTAGATGAGTTGACTGACCCACCGCCATCGGGAGCAAGCCCCCTCCCACATTTGCGCTATGTTGTGTCAGAAGCTATTGCGCCCAGGCGCCTGGATTGACCAGGTTTTTCGGCTTCTGACCCGCTAGCGCCGCGAGCAGATTATCCACCGCGCACTCGGCCATCGCTTCGCGCGTTTCATGGGTCGCCGAGCCGATATGCGGCGTTGCCACCACATTGTTCAAACGCAGCAACGGCGAATCGTGGGGCAGCGGTTCGCGCTCGAACACATCCAGCCCCGCCGCGCGAATCGTGTGTTGCTGCAAGGCTTCGATCAGCGCGGCTTCATCCACCACTTTGCCGCGTGAGATATTGATAAAGATCGTCTGCGGCCCCATCAGCGCGAATTCTTCAGCGCCGATCAACCGCTCGGTTTCGGCGGTGAGCGGCAGTGTCAGGCAGACGAAATCCGCTTGTTGCAGCAAGTCTTTCAGGCTGCGGTACTGCGCGCCGAACCGCTTTTCCACCTGCGGCTTGGGCGAGTGGCTGTGGTAGAGCACCGGCATGCCAAAGCCAAAATGCCCGCGCTGGGCCAGCGCTTCACCAATGCGGCCCATGCCGATGATGCCCAGGGTCTTGCCATGCACATCGCTGCCGAAATGCGCCGGGCCGATGTTCTTGTTCCACTGGCCGGCACGTACCATATCGGCCAGTTCGACCACCCGGCGCGCGGTGGCGAGGATCAGCGCGAAGCCGGTGTCGGCGGTGGTTTCGGTCAGCACATCGGGTGTGTTGCTGAGCAGGATGCCGCGCTGGGTCAGGTACTCGACGTCGTAGTTGTCGACGCCGACGGACACGCTGGCCACCGCCTCCAACTGCGGTGCCAGGTCCAGCAGGGTGGCGTCCAGGCGCAGGCTC
>NZ_JAKNRV010000654.1:0-1414 GCF_023072625.1 Pseudomonas emilianonis | reverse complement strand
TCGATGATGCTCCAGAGCCCCTTGATCGGGTCGCTGTTGATATCCAGATTCGGGCCTTTGATGGGGATTCGAACGGTATGGGCGGGGTCACCCAGCACCTGGGTGAACGGCGTCGGGGCGAGCAGTTCATCGGCGCGAGAGCCATTGGCCGGATAGCTGAGCCGGGTGCCGCTGGGGGTGCTCAAGTAGCTGTCGAGGCCTTGGCGCGTCGACACATCGGGAAAGCTGCCGTCGGCAAGGTGGTTCAGTGCGACGTCCAATAACGGCAGCAAGGCCCGACCGCCACCGTCGCGGGGCACGGCCAGGCGAAGGTCTGCGAGGGGATGGGTCAGTGGCGGGTATTTTTCCGTCAGGTTGCGGGCCAGCATCTGCGCGGTGACTGAGCACAGTGTCGGGCGATTGAAAAACTGAGCTTCAACCGCTTGTCGGGTCGGGTGGGCGGCGAGGGGGGTATTCCGGTCTGGCATGGGTATTCCTTTACGTTGAATAAAGACGCGCCCTTGCACGGTAATCCGCAGCGTTGTGCCGATGCGGTAGCCGGTTATGGTTTTAGGCCCTGGCGCCAAACTGGCCTATGATTAGCCCTTTGAACCTGATGAAAGACTGTGATGACTACTACTTTGACGGCCGTCCTTGCCACCAGCGACATGCTTGAAATCGACGGGCTGCACGCCTTCGACTTCACCCTGGATAAAGAAAAGCTGCTGATCATCGCGATGGATGGCCGTGCGCAAAAACGCTGGAGTTTCAGCCTGGAACAGCTGCAGGCGGCGGTCTTCGACGAGACCTTGCAAAGCTGGACGCTGACCGGTGATGTGGGCGAGCACCGCCTGGTCTGCATGAGTGCAGTCACCGGCAATAACCATGATGAGGATGAAGCGGATGCTGATGCGTAAGTTCTGGCCCTTGTTGATGGCGGGCAGCGTCGGGGCGATGTCGGTGCAGGCGGCACCGGCCGACACCTATGAACTGTTGGTCGGCAGCTACACCGCCGGCAGCAGCGAAGGGATCTATCGCCTGCAATTCGACAGCCGCACCGGGCAGTTCCAAGGCAAGCCGGTATTGGCGGCGAAAGCGGCCAACCCGTCCTGGCTGACGGTCTCCAAGGACCAGCAGCATCTGTTTGTGGTGAATGAAAACGGCCCCGGCCAACAGGACGCGGTCGGTCGCGTCAGCAGCTACCGCATCGACCCGCAGAACCATCAGCTCACGCTGATCAACCAGGTACAAAGCCTGGGCAGCGAGCCGACGCATTCCAGCGTGGCCGCCGATGGCCGCTACCTGTTCGTCGCCGGCAACGGTGTCGGCCTTGATGTCGCGATGCACGATAAGGATGGGGAACTTCAGGTCTTTGTACATGAGTGCTTTTAGTCCTGAGGGTGATGCACTCAGGGTAGAAGCTGTAAGCGGATGT
>NZ_JAKNRV010000653.1:0-1419 GCF_023072625.1 Pseudomonas emilianonis | reverse complement strand
CATCATGCTGCTCGACCACGTGCGCGAGACCTTCCTGCTGCACCGTCAGGTCAGCGACCCGATGAGTATCGACAGCATCGAGCCAGCGCTGTTTATCAGCCGCACCCTCGCCCACGTGTGCGCGCCGCGTGGAAAAGGCCGTGATCAGCTCCTTCTCGCCGGTGATCAACGCGCCCATGCGCGACTACCTTGAACGCGGTGTCGACTACCTCGGCAACCTCGACCGCGACCGCGTCGGCCACCTCGTCAACAGCACCATCGGCAAACACCTGCCGTCGCTGTTCAAGCGCTTCAACTACCGCCACGTCAGCAGCCTGGCCGAGCACGAGTACGGGCAGATGCACTTCCACATCAGCCACGTCCTCAACAGCGACCGGCTGTGCTACATCAAGGCCGCGCGCCAGATCAGCGTGCCGGTGCTGTTTTTGAACGGCGAATGGGACGAATACACCAGCGCCGAGGATGCCCAGTTGTTCGGGCAATACGTGGCGAACAGCAGCTTCAGCACAATCCAGGCCACCGGGCATTTTCTGGACATGGAACACAAAGCCGCGTGCCGGGACAGCCGGGACGCCGTGGTGGGCTTTCTGAAACCTGCGCGGCAGACCAGCCGATTGCGCTATCACCAGGGCCAGACGCAGCATGCCTTTGCACTCTGAAACACAGCCGACCGTAGGAGCGAGCATGCCCGCGCCTACAGTCGGTCGGCCCGCCGCCTACGCAAACACACGCAACCTGCACATTTTTCGAAGAAAAACTTCAAATCCCGGCGCACATCTGGTACAAAGTCAGCCGCTCTGAGCGGGTGTCGTATAATGGCATTACTCCAGCTTCCCAAGCTGATAACGAGGGTTCGATTCCCTTCACCCGCTCCACTCAGATATAGGTCTCGCGTCAGGATGGTTTTGACGGGGGATGTAAAAAACCGGCCCTTGGTGGCCGGTTTTTTTATGAGTGAAATTTGGGTTCAGCGCTTCCATACCTCTCCAGCCTCCAAAAATAGCGCCCACTAAAAACCTGTACAAATATATTTTTATGTACAACTATCACCCCTTGAACGTCGACACTACGCCCCACACGATCAAGGAGCCTGTCCATGGCACGCCTACTGGTTTCACTGTTTCTGGTATTGAGCCTGTGCAGTTGCGGCAACGTCGAGGTCGACCACTACGCCGACCAGCAACCGCAGTTGGACCTGGAGCGCTTCTTCAGCAAACCCGTCAAGGCCTGGGGCATATTCCAGAAGCGTTCGGGGGAAGTGGCCAAGCGCTTTGAGGTGGATATCGCCAGCCGACGCGAGGGCGATGCTTTGATTCTCGACGAGCGTTTTCTCTACAGCGACGGCACGCGCCAGCAGCGGGTGTGGACGTTGACACCGGATGGCCCCGGGCGCTGGCGCGGGCGCGCGGGGGATGTGGT
>NZ_JAKNRV010000652.1:0-1425 GCF_023072625.1 Pseudomonas emilianonis | reverse complement strand
ATGAAGCGCGGGTCGAGGCCGCGGCCGCACATGGCGTAGTTGCCGGCGCCGTAGGAGCCGCCGACCACCACGGTGAGTTTAGGCACGCGGGCATTGGCCACCGCCTGGATCATCTTCGCGCCGTGCTTGATCACGCCTTGCTGTTCCGCCTCGGTGCCGACCATAAAGCCGGTGGTGTTGTGCAGGAACAGCAGCGGCGTGCGGCTCTGGTCGCACAGTTGGATGAATTGCGCGGCCTTGCTGGCGCCCTTGGGCGTGATTGGGCCGTTATTGCCGATCACGCCGACGGCGCGGCCCTGGATGTGCAGGTGGCCGCAGACGGTATGCGCGTCGAACTCGCCCTTGAACTCGAGGAAGTTCGAACCGTCGGCCAGGCGCGCGAGGATTTCGCGGACGTCGTAGGGTTTTTTCGGGTCGTCGGGGATTAGCCCGAGCAGTTCGTCGATGGGGTACAGCGGCTCGGCATACGTGCGTTTCGGGATGAGCGGCAGGCGCTCGTTCCACGGCAGCAGGCTGACGATCTCGCGCACGATGCGCACCCCGTCGGCATCGTTTTCTGCCAGGTATTCGGCGGTGCCGGCGGTTTGCGCGTGCATCTCGGCGCCGCCCAGTGCTTCATCGGTGGCGACTTCGCCGGTCGCAGCCTTGAGCAGCGGCGGGCCAGCCAGGAACAGCTTGGCCTTGCCGCGTACCACCACCACGTAATCCGACAGCCCCGGCTGATACGCGCCGCCCGCCGTGGCCGAACCGTGGACCACGGTGATCTGCGGCAAGCCCATGGCCGACATGCGCGCCTGGTTGGCAAAGCTGCGCGCGCCTTCGACGAAAATCTCCGCCGCGTAGTTGAGGTTGGCACCGCCGCTTTCGGCGAGGGTCACCACCGGCAGATGGTTTTCCATGGCGATCTGTTGCAGGCGCAGGGATTTTTTCAGGCCTGTGGGGGAGATGGTGCCGCCCTTGATCGCGCTGTTATTCGCCACCACCAGCACACGCACGCCGCTGACGTAACCGATACCGGCGATCAATCCGCCGCCGGCGGCGCTGCCGTCCTTGTCGTCATGCAGTTTGTAGCCGGCCAGGCTGGCCAGTTCCAGGAACGGCGCGCCAGGGTCCAGCAGCAGGTTGAGGCGCTCGCGCGGCAGCAATTGCCCGCGTTTGTCGAACTTGGGTTTGGCTTGCTGCGCTTTGCTCAACAGGTTCTGCTCCAACAGGCGCAGGTGCTGCAGGCTCGCCAGCATCGCGTCGCGGTTGCGGGCGAAGTCGGGGCTGTGGGCGTCGACCAGCGTTTCGATCATCGGCATGGTTTATGGCTCTCCCTTGAGGACATCCGGCAGGTAGGCGCGGTGGAAGCCGTTGAACGCTGCGCTCGGCGTGTGCGCCTTGGGCAGCGGCCAAATCGTGACCGCACGCGGTAATGACACTTAT
>NZ_JAKNRV010000651.1:0-1427 GCF_023072625.1 Pseudomonas emilianonis | reverse complement strand
CAGCGTGCTGACCATCAGCGTGGCTGCCTCACTGCTGCGCTGGGGCCTGACACGCGACACCGTGCCCAGCGCCGACATGCTCACGTTGCTCGATCAATTGCAGACCCTGGTGGTGTTCTGCGCCTTCATTGTCTGCCTCGGGCGCTTGAACTGGCCGCGCAAATCGCTGCGTTGCCACCGCTGGCGGTCGCGCAGATCAAGGAAGTGATGCTGCTCGGTGCCGACTTACCCCTGGACAGTGCGCTGGCATTGGAGCGCAAGGCGTTTCAGTTGCTGTTCGACTCCCGGGATCAGAAAGAGGGCGCCAGTGCCTTTCTTGAAAAACGCAAAGCCAGCTTCTTGGGGGAATGACCCATGACACGTGAAATCAAGCGCATGGCGGTGGTGGGCGCCGGCATCATGGGCACCGGCATCGCCCAGATTGCTGCCCAGGCCGGCATCGAAGTCGTGCTGTTCGACAACCGCGAAGGCGCCGCCGAGGCGGCCCGCGAAAACCTGCGCCAAACCCTGGACAAGCTGGTGAGCAAGGGCAAGATCGCCGACGGCGATGCCCAGGCAACGCTTGAGCGTCTGCGGGTCGCGACGGCGCTGACTGACCTCAGTGACGTTGACCTGGTAGTGGAAGCGATTATCGAGCGCCTGGATGCCAAGCAGGCGTTGCTTGCACAACTTGAAGCCGTCGTGCGCGACGACTGCATCCTGGCGACCAACACCTCATCGCTGTCGGTGACCAGCATCGCCCGTGAATGTCGGCACCCTGAGCGGGTGGCGGGGTTCCACTTCTTCAACCCGGTGCCGCTGATGAAAGTGGTGGAGGTCATCGATGGCCTGGCCAGCGATCCGCGTGTCGGCGATACCTTGCAGGCATTGGCCGCGCGCATGGGGTACCGTGGGATTCGGGCCAAGGACACCCCCGGTTTCATCATCAACCATGCCGGGCGCGCCTACAGCACCGAAGCGTTGCAGATCCTCAAGGAGGGCGTCACGGACGCGGCGGAAGTGGATCGCATCTTGCGCGAAGGCCTGGGGTTTCGCATGGGACCGCTGGAGTTGTTCGACCTCACGGCGCTGGACGTTTCCCACCCGGTGATCGAGTCCATCTACAACCAGTTCTACCAGGAACCGCGTTACCGACCGGCCGCGCTGACCCGCCAGATGCTGGAAGCCGGTTACGTCGGACGCAAGGTCGGGCGCGGCTTCTATCGCTATGCCAACGGCCAGATGATTGATGCCCCCCAAGCCCAGGCGGTACCGGTGGTTGAAGCATTGCCGCCGGTGTGGCTGGGCACCGAGAGCGATGCTGACCGCGCCAGCCTTAGCGCGATGCTGGAACGACTGGGCGCGCAAGTGGAGCAGGGCGCGGCACCCTCGGATGCAGCCTTGTGCCTGCTAGCGCCCTATGGGTTGGACGCGACCAGCGCAGCGCA
>NZ_JAKNRV010000650.1:0-1431 GCF_023072625.1 Pseudomonas emilianonis | reverse complement strand
AGTGGTTTCTCGGCCCTTCGTTGACCTTTGCTGCTCTGTTATTGGGTTAATTTGAGGTTTTTTGCTTCGAGCACGCGCTGACCAGTGCCAGGGCCACGGGGGCGATCAGTTGGTAAGCACGCTTCATGGCGTGAACTCCTTGTTCTTGTCGCTGCCCAGCAGGTAACCGCTGGGGTTGGCTTCCAGGCGGCGGGAGATGGCGCGCAGCGAACCGAGGGTTTCGCGCAGTTCGCGCACGGCCGGCGCCAGTTCGTTGAGGCCCTGCATGCCGCTGTTAACCGCGTTCTTGTTATCGGTCAGCAAGGTGTTGATGGTTGCAGTGCTTTGCTCAAGGGATTTCATCGCCTGCTCGGCGCTGCCGAAGACCTGCCTGCCTTGATCGTTGAGCAGGCCGTTGGCATTGCGCATCAGCGCCGTGGTCTGCTCGAGGGCGGCACCGGCCTGCTTGCTGACCTGCATCAGTTGCTGCATCACCACTTTGATATCGCCGCGCTGGTCGGCAATCGCGCCGGTGGTTTGTTCCAGATGGTCCAGGGTGTTGCTGATGCGCTCGACATTCTGTGCGGAGAACATGTCGTTGGCGTTGTGCAGCAGCAGGTTGATGCTGGTCATCAGGTCGTTACTGTTGTTCAGCAACCGTGCAATAGGTGATGGCGAGGCGATGATCTCCGGCAGGTCGCCGTCCTTGCCCTTGAGTGTCGGGCTTTGCGGTGTGCCGCCGCTGAGCTGGATGATCGAGGTGCCGGTGATGCCGGTCAGGGCCAGCTTGGCCTGGGTGTCTTCCTTGATCGGCGTCTGCCCGGAAAGGCGGATGCGCGCGAGCACACGGCGCGGGTCTTTGGGGTCCAGGCGCAGGCTGATGACATCGCCCACCTTGATCCCGCTGTACTGCACCGAGCTGCCCTGGGACAGGCCGCTGACCGCCTCGTTGAAAATCACTTCGTAATCCTGGAACGCGGTGTCGACGCTGGACTTGGCCAGCCACAGGCCAAACAGCATCGCGCCGACCACCACAATCACGCTGAACAGACCGATCATCACATGATGGGCTCGGGTTTCCATGTCATACCTCGTTGAGCGGTTGAGCGGCATCCAATGCCGCGCGGCCCCGGGGGCCGTGGAAATATTCGTGAATCCAGGCGTCGTCTGTTTCGGAGACGACATCGATGGCATCGGCCACCAGCACTTTCTTCTGCGCCAGCACCGCGACGCGGTCGGTGATGGTGTACAGCGTGTCCAGGTCGTGGGTGACCAGGAACACGCTCAGGCCCAGCGCATCGCGCAGGGTCAGGATCAGTTGGTCGAATTGCGCGGCGCCGATCGGGTCGAGCCCGGCGGTGGGTTCGTCGAGGAACAGAATGTCCGGGTCCAGCGCCAGGGCACGGGCCAGGGCCGCGCGCTTGATCATGCCGCCGGACAGCGAGATCAAGG
>NZ_JAKNRV010000064.1:0-20020 GCF_023072625.1 Pseudomonas emilianonis | reverse complement strand
GTATGGCCCCGCCAGCCAACGAGATCCGGACGCGGTGCGCGACGATCTGAAGAACGGCTACGTCGATGCGGCGACCGCCCAGTCGGTATACGGCCTGGTGACGTGAATTCTGGGCGCCTCCCGCGCCCCGCCTGCTGCTCGGCCTTCAAGAACAACAACAAAAAGAGAGCACCCACATGAAACTGCAACACTCATCTCGCTTATGGGTAGGGCCCGCACTTGCCTTGGTTTTGGGGATTACGCCTCCGGCACAAGGCGAACAGTTCATTGGCTTCGCCCAACCGGGCGTACCCGGACAGTGGGCCCTGGAATCGTTTCCCGTGTTCAGCCGCACGACAAAAGGCAGCGTGCGTGCGGGCAGCAACACCGTCCTGGCGTACTTTTCGGAAACTGGCTTTACCGGGACGCAGCGCGACCAATTGCAGTTTTGGGTCGGCGCCGATACGGGCTACAACAATGACAACAGCGCTCGCAACAACGGGGCGTGGGGCGTCGCGTCGCCGAACCTCGGCCTGGCCTATTACTACAACGTGGTGGAGCCCAAGAGCGCCTATGGTTCCGATGATTTCACCACCTTCTGGGTCAATCCGACGCTCTCCCTGGAGTTTCCCAACGGCAACGATGAAGGCACCGGTTACGGCGCGTTTGCCAACCGCTATGGCGCGAGCTTCAGCGTCGCCAACTACCTGCGCGTGGGTCGTTTTGCCGCCACCTTTACGCCGGCCGGCATCCACTATGCCGCGCGCAATCGTCACGCCACCGATCTCGGCAGCGGCGACCCGACACGCCTGCGTGGCGGCGTCAGCTTCTGGCTGGCCGACATCGCCGCCGCCTACCTGGTCACCGACGATGTGTGGCTCGGCGTCCATCACTCCTACCACATCAACAATCGCTCAGCGTCCGACTTCAAGGAATCCCGCGAAGGCAAGATCGGCCCGGCGATGACCTACACCGGTTTCAGCAAACAGGGGCTCTACCTGTCGGCCAACCTGAACTTTGACTACTACCACAGCGACAACCTGCCCTATTCCAATAGTTTGACCATGGCCCTGGTGAAGTTCTTCTAGTGCCATTCAACACACCTATCGAGGAATACCGTGTGGACAGTTCAACCTTCAACATCGCACCGCAAGACATTGCAGTGACCGTGCGCTGGCTCAACCCGATCGGCTGCCCGACCTTTGACGCGCCCATCGCTGAGCTGTTGCACAGCATCAAGCAGCCTTCCACTCAGGTGGAGGTGGTGTCGTTCGACATGACGCCCAGCCCGACGCACCTGGAATACCGCGCCTACGAGGCCCTTACGTATGAACGCAGCGTACACATCGCCCGCGATTGCGCCCGGACAGGCGTGGACGCGTTAGTGCTGGGTTGCTTTTACGATCCGGCACTGGAAGACGCGCGGGAAATATCCGGTGAAACCCTGGTTGTCGCGCCCTGCCAGGCGAGCCTGCAGGTGGTGGAACAGCTGGCCAATCGCTTTTCGATCATCGTCGGGCGCACCAAATGGATAGAGCAGATGCGCGCGCGCGTACAGGGCTATGGCGCCGGCGCGCGATTGGCTTCGCTGCGCCCGTTGGGCATGGGCGTCGACGAGTTCCAGCGCGATCACGCGTTGACCCGTCGCAAGATCATCGAGCAAGCCCACCGCGCAGTCGAAGAAGACGGCGCTGAAGCCGTGATCCTCGGCTGCACCATTGAATTCGGTTTTTTCGAGGAGGTGCAGCGCGAAGTCGGTGTGCCGGTGATAGATCCGGTGGTCGCGGCATTCAAGGTGGCCGAAGCGATGGCGGGTATGAAACGCCGGTTTGGCTGGCGTCCGAGTCGAGTCGGTAGCTGCGAGCCGCCACCGGAAGCTGAAATCGAACGGTTTGGTTTGTTCCGCGACCCCGCGCCAATTGGCAACCGCGTCAGAGCCTGAATTGCAAAAGGAACGCCACCATGAGTGATATTTCCTCCACGCTACACACCGATCACCCGGAACCTGCGCCGGATTCGCACACCTGCAACGTGGGCGACGTCTTCCGAGAATTCCCCCTGACCCGTACTCACCTGCAGTGTTGCCTGGTGCTGTTCTTTGTCTTTGCGATTGAAGCCTGGGAGATGATGATCATTGTCTACACCGCGCCGCTAATTGCCGCCGAGTTTGGCCTGGACGCCCTTGGCGTGGGCCACCTGATCGGCGCGATGTTCATCGGCATGCTGCTGGGTGCGCTGGCCTGGGGCAAAGTTGCAGAACGCATTGGCCGTAAACGCGCGATTATCTGGAGCCTGGGCGCTTATGGCGTCATCTCCCTGGCCAGTGCGTTTGCACCCGATTACTCGACTCTGTATGCCCTGCGATTGCTGTCCGGGGTTGCCGCCGTGGGCATGATGGTGGTGACCTTCGCGCATTACCAGGAACTGTTGCCGGTGCGCCAGCGCGGCTCGCTGACGGTTTATCTCGCTTCCGGTTGGCCCATTGGAATGCTGCTGGCGTTGGGCGCCACGGTGTGGTTACTGCCGCAAGGCTGGCGCGCGATCATCGTCTTGAGTTCGCTCGGTGGGTTGTGGGCGATCGCCGTGGCACGCTGGGTACCGGAGTCGCCTTATTGGCTAGCCTCCACCGGCAGGCAACAGGAGGCCAGAGCGGCGATTGCCGTATTGAGCCAAGGGGCGGTGCGCATACCCGAGCACTGCGAACTGCAGGTTGATCGCAGTGCTTCGGGTCGCCAGCGTGACCTCTTCAGCCGCGCTCTGCTGAAGGTCAGCCTGCTGCAAATCACGGTCAACTTTACCTTCTCTTGGGGTTACTGGGGTTTGCAAACCTGGCTACCCACCTTGCTGCAGCAGCGCGGCCTGAGCTTGCCGCAGAGCTACGGTTTTATCGCGCTGTCGGCGTTGTGCATGATCCCGGGCTATATGGCCGCGTCGTATCTGACGGGGCGCTTTGGGCGCAAAAAAGTCATCGTGACGTTTATCAGCGCATCGGTGCTGGCGGGTTATGGTTTTGCCAATGCCCACAGCCTGGAAATGCTCTACCTGAGCAATTTCGCGTTGGCGTTCTTCAGCCTCGGCGCATGGGGGGTGTGGGGGGCATGGATCGGTGAGCTGTATCCCACCTCGTTACGAACTGTGGGTTACGGCTGGGCGATTTTCGCCCAGCGTGTGGCGAACGTACTGGCACCATCGCTGATCGGCGCGCTGATCGCCTACGGCACTTCGTTCAACCAGACGACCAGCATCATCAATGCTTTTCTTTTGGTCACGGTCATTCTTGCCGCGTTCATGCCGGAAACCGAAGGCGAGGCGTTGCGCTGAAACCGCCTGAGTTCAGCGTCGAATCCGACAACGTGAAGGGTTCGCCGCTGGCAGTGGTCGCCAAGGCGATCAGGCTGAATATTGCCAGGCGCATTCAAGCGCCCGACACGGGTCGGGCGCCTATCAATCCGAATGGAAACGGAGTTCCCATGAGCAATAAACACTTGGAAAACCGCCTGGTTTTCCCCATGCAGCGCGGGCCTTATCAGAACAACGGTGCTTCGCCTTGGTATTGCACGCTTAAACTCGGCACCCCTGGCCAACCGCTCAAGTTCGCAATCGATTCAGGCACCAACATGAACTGGATCACCTCGGCATTTTGTCCGGCCAACCAGTGCGTGCATTCTGCCGGTGGCCGCTTTGACGCCCAGTCTTCCAGCACCTTTGCCTTTACCGATTGCCTGCAGCGGCCTTACAGCTTTGGCCCCTGGGGCACCATGCAGGTGGAGTCCGCCTCGGACGTTTTGACAATGCCTTGCGTTACGCCACTGGAGACGCAACTGCTGCTAGCCACCGCCTACGACGGCGAACAATTCAAGCAACTCGATTGGGACGGCGGCCTGGGTTTACCTTGCAGCAGCGCTTACGTCGAGGGGCGCAGCTCCTTTTTACTCCAGGCATTAATGCGTGACGGCCAACTGTCTCCCGCCCATCCCTTCGTCGCATTTGATTGGGATAACCAAGCCCGCAACGGCACTTGCCAAATGGGCGGTGTGGACCCCACGAAAACCCAGGGCCCGCACCTATTTTTGGCATGGTCGGTGTACAGCACCTTAGCCGGTGTGGAATACATCTGGTCGGCCGACCTGAAGTCCTACTCGGTCGGCTCAGAGCTAATGGCCAGTAACCTCAAGTTCGCGCTCGACTCAGGCTCTTCGCAGTTCAAAGGGGATGACGGTTTAATGCGCCGAACCCTGGCGCGTATTGCGCAGGGAGGAGAACCCGACATCGTGCTGGGGTTTGCCGACGGTGAGATCACCTTGGGCGCCAACCTCTACAACTGCCTGATCGAAGAAGGCCCGCAAAAAGGCGAGCGTTTGCCTCAATTCGCTCCATTGGGCCTGGCTGACCTTGTGCTGGTGGGGTCGCTGGTGATGGAGTACTGCTACACGGTGTACGAGTATCAAGTCGTGAAATGCAGTCATGAGGTCTATTCGTTAGCACCCGTAGGCATGTGGCTGTTCAATCGTGCTGATGGTCCGCAGATCATCACGCGATCGTCATCGAAATATTTCACACCTGAAGCGCGTTCAATCTCCAATGGAAAACTCGCCCTCCCGGGCCCTTCGATTGAAACCGTATCGGTCGCCGGCACCTGGAAGAACGACTACGGCTCAGTCATGAATCTGGCGGTCTCGGGACAGCACATCTATGGCACCTATCACTCTTCGACAGGCTCAACGGGCAAGTATTCGGTGAGCGGCTTTTCCTTGGGCGCGGCCCCTAACCGTGAAAAAAACCAACCCATCGCGTTGGCCATTAACTGGCGTGATCTTGGCGCCGAGCCCTGTGACCCCAGCTGGAACTGGACTTCTGGTTTGAGCGGGCAGTTCAGTGTGACGGCTACCGGCGAAGTGCTGACGTTGTCCCACCTGCTGGTCGCAACCAGCGGGTTCCCTGAACTTACCGGCCCGGGAACCTATGTCGACAAATTGGTCTATCGGCGGGTAGAGAAACAACCACGCCTTGAGCCCCCGTCGCCATCAACGCTGTTACCCGTTGAAAACGCGCTGACGGGCAGTTGGGTCGCGGGCGATGGAATGTCTTTGGTATTGAGCGTGCAAGGCGACAGCACGCAGCGCATGGGCATCGTTCGCGGGCGGCTGACGTGTCCGAGCGGCGGCGCTGATTCAGAGGTTCGCGGCTTTACCGACATCAATGCAGTCGCCAGCAAACTCCAGCGCCAATCCGTGAGCCTCACCGCCGCCGAGGCTGCGGACGCGAAGGTGCGTACCTTATGCGGCACCCTGCAATTGGCGGAAGACGTGCTCGATCTGCTGGTACTGGCCAGCACTTCAGTTGCGCCTGCAAATGCCTACCTGGCGACACAGATCTCATCGATACGCTTCACTCGCGCTACTTGACCAACCTCTTTTCCTTCGACGGCCTGTAGCCAAAATACGCGCTATAACACTTGCTGAAATGACTCGGCGAAACAAACCCGCACGCCACCAGCACCTCCACCTGCGACAACTCGGTGTGTTGCAACAACCGACGAGCCTCCGTCACCCGCAGTTCCATGTAATAGCGCTGCGGCGTGGTGCCCAGTTGTTCCTTGAACAGCCGTTCGAGCTGACGGCGGGAGCGGCCGGCATAGACGGCGAGCTGGTCGAGTTCCAGAGGCTCTTCGAGGTTGGCGTCCATCAGTTTCACCACCTCGCGTAACGGCGCGCTGACGCTGACGTTTTCCGTCGGTTTGATCCGCCGGTAGCGGGACTCCTCGAAGGCCAGGATATCCTCGATGCCTTCGACCAACGCCTTGTCGTGCAGGCCCTTGATCCAATCCAACGCCATGTGGAACGCCCCGGACGGGCTGGATGCGGTCAGGCGGTCGCGGTCGATGACATACGGCTCGCTGGTGACGTGGGCAGCCTTGGACACCTCCGCCAGTGCCGGACGATGTTCGGGGTGGATGGCGCAGCGGTAGTCCTGCAACAGGCCGGCGCGACCTAAAAACCAGGCGCCGTTCCACAAGCCGGCAAGGCTGACGCCCTGCTCAGCGGCACAGCGCAGCAGGTGGATGAAGTCGTCGCTGGCCTTCAGCTCGGTGCGAAAGCCGCCGCAGATCACCAGCAATTCCAGCGTTTGCAATGCCGCCACGTCGAGGCGTGCATCGGGGCGGATCACCAGGCCCAGGTCGCTGATGACTTCGCCGTCACCCCAGCCAAACGTGCGCGATGCGAACAGCTCGGGGCGCAGGAGATTGGCGGTGACCAGGGTGTCGAGGGTCTGGGTGAAGGCCGGCAGGGAGAAGTGTTCGAGCAGCAGGAAGCCGACGCGGGTGGCCGACGCCGGCTGGCCGGGTGTTTCATTGAGGTAGCGCAGGTTCTTGCCTTTCATGCCGCCGCTGAATTGACGTCTTTCCATCGAGGGTTGGCCCTCTCTTATTGTTGAGGCTGTGGGCGCCATCTTAGGGGGAAATGCAGCGGCTGTCTCAGGTAGCGCGCCATACCCTCAAGGCCTGGCTCACACGCTGATCTTGATAAACCCGGCCCTCGCCAACCCCCCAGGCCAAAGCCTTGCGCAGGCATCTGATACGGTTTTTTCTTTACTATCTGCGCCTGTATCGAAATTTCAACGAGGCGGACAATAGGGCCACTCCCGACACCCTTGTCGAGCGCGGCAGGAATGTTCCTGCCGCCCCCTTCCCTTCGGAGGCCTTATGACCAAGATGGCAATTTTCCTGTTTGGCTTTTTGGTGCTGACCATCGGTATCGGTCTGCTGGCGACCATCTCGCCCGTCTGACGTCAGCGCAGCCCCTCTCCAACAGCACAAAGGCTGACAGCAGGCGGGTGGACATGAAGATGGAGCGGCATGCAAACGGGGGTACATGTCTGTGACAGATACCTTATCCGTCTGGGCAGATCGACCTAAAATACATCGAGATACATTGAGTCTGCCCTTTCACAAGGCTTTCACAGATGAGCGTCTAATGTTGTTTCAGCTCCTAGAGAAACACCTTTTAGCCCGCACTCCCCATCGCGGGCTTTTCTTTGCCCGTGATTTAAGCCAGGCAAAAAAAAGCAAGCCACGCCTCATCAAGATGAATAGCGTGGCTTGCCCTGATAAGCCGTTACTTAACGCGGGCCGGGACCGCCTGGGCCGCCATGGCCGCCGCCCTGACCGTGGCCACCACCACCGCCGCCACCACCGCCCGGTGGCATGAATATCCAGCAGCCCGACAGGGACGATAACAACGCGACAATCAGTGCCGCCTTAGTTAGGTTGTTCAACTTCATCACAAGACTCTCTATCCACAAGCTTTAATGCTCGATGGATAAGACCGTTCAAAATGAAGTGCGTCACGCTTATCGTGTAACTTGATGGTATCGATTGTGTTGTAAAGGCTACAAATACCTCGCCGCTATAGACTGATTACCTGGATCGGATCACTACCGTGGATGCGAGCATGTCGCCTAGACGCTTGCGTGAACCAAAGAAAATAAAAATCCAGTCCAGAACACTCAGAAAGGGCGTCGTGATATTGCGCATAAACGATTGGAATAGATTGCAGCCAAGGTAACTGCGCTCATCGATCACCGACATCCCCAGCAGCTTTTTACCCAAGCTTTGAGCGTTGGGCAGAGCGTTGGAAAACAGGTAGTACGTCGCAGCGGCGCCCACAGCCAGAACCCCTGCCACGTCAGACGGAAAACCAAAAACCTCAGCCGTGCGCCCTACCGCGAATAACAGAAAGAAGGTCATCAGCGAGTCGATGCACTGACCGCCCAAACGCCGTCCGAGACCGGCCAGGTTATTGGGCTTGCGGTATTCGTTTTGGGTGTTGTTGCCTTCCATGGGGTGTTATTCCATTCGTTTTTAGGTCAGGTATTGCCAGAGGCAAAAAAGCCGGTGTCGATTTCGGTGATTGTTATGGCAGGCGCAGTTTAAGATATTGTGCATATTCAGTGATGGCGCAATACAATCACCGCAACTCAAAATGGAGATGTAACAGTGAAAACATCACGATTTTTATTAGTAGCAGGCCTAGCAATTCTTGCCGGATGCTCAACGCCGGACATGTTAAGAACCAAACCACCTTCAATAGAAATAAGTAGTTCAAACAAAGCTAAAGCTGTTGCTGGATGCATAGTGCTCGACACAGAAGAGATCTTTAGAGAGCCTTTGGCAAGAAATGCAAAAATCCATACCCGCCCTATTTCGGGAGGGTATTCTATTTGGCTTGTTCAGGGTGTGGCATTTGGAGAATCAACAGCTATGGTTATTGATGTAAGTGACACCCAAAGTGGCTCCACTACGTCTTTTCATAATGATTTGACATCTGCGTATCTTGAAAGAACTAACAAGGTAATTCGCAACTGCCAAGGCACTTAATCAAATACAATTTACACTTACAAATTATTAAGAAGGCAGACTAACAATGGTTTTCCATCCTTTCCCGTGCAACGTTGTCAATCGCGGTACTGGCGGGGAACTCTATGATGGGGCACAGGAAAAGCTTGGACCGGAGGCTACACCCACCGTGAGTGTGGACTCTCACTAAGGAACAATGCAATGAAGCTGTGCATCCCCACACTTTTCGCCTGCCTGTCTTTCACCACCAGTGGAAGCGCAGCAACGCCACCGCTTCCCGATCAGATACTCTGTACGCCCGATGAAAATCACCGCGCCGGCATTGAGAAACTCGACCTGCCGGGGTCAGCGGCTCATTTGCTCGAGTACGGCGGAAAAGTCACAATAACCCAGGAAGGACATCAAGCTCTTTATTCATACGGAAAGGGCCAGGATTTCTACCACCTCAAAGAGAAAACTGTTTACTCAAAGGACTTCGTTAACATTCAGCACGAAGTTTTTTTGTACTCTGATCCTGGATGGGCGGACAGCAGCGGCGTCCTGATACTGCGTGCTCACTCCGGATCAGGTTTTTTCTATATCGATTGGACCAAGCAGAGGTATTACGGGTACACACACGAGCTGGGTGCCGTTCATTCCTTTGCCGGATCATGCATGGTGCTCAAGAAATGATGCAGGCTATGACGCCATCGAGGCACACCCCGATTGTGTAGGGGTATGGGGGCGGTTTTAACGGATAAGCCCGTGGTTGCTGGCCCTACTGCCCGTTCGCATATGATTGCATAAATGCATAATTGGCATTGGATGGCATAGATTGGCGTACGGTTTGCCCCATTTTTGCCCCATTTTTGCACCATGCTAGCGGTTCGCACATCCGGCCTCCCCCGCCTTCCGATGATGGATTGGGCGTAGTCCCTCGCCTGCCCCCCGGCCAGCCTGGCTAAAACCTCGAAACCACAATGCTCTGTAGCAATTTCTAAGCATGCAGCAATTACCGCCCACAAAGGGCGCTGCCGGTACTATGCTTTTTCTTTTTCGAAGGAGTCGACACCATGTCAGGCGAATATTGGTTATCGGACTTGTTGGAGAGGATGTACCAAAATCAGCTCGGGCTAGATGCCGCCCTGATGGAGCTGACGCTTCATGCTGAAAAGTAAGGCGCGACCGAAGTTGGAGAAAACGTTCGGGGAGTCTTGTGGACGACTGGCGAGAACACCGGGCACATCAAGATAGGGCGAGCCAAGCTGAAGGGAAAGAGTACGAGTTAGATATAGGTGAGTCGCAAATGGCCACATCACAGTACAATAGACGCGTCGATTTCATAATTGCTCCCCCAATAGGTCATTGGCGGCGCTAAACAAGAGAGGGATCTATGCGTCACGCCAATAAAAAAATCCTGTCAGCCAGCATTTTCATCAGCACGCTAATAAGCGGAATCTCGAATGTTCAGGCCCTCCCAGCCCCGGTCGTTACTGGCAGCCTTAATGGTTCGATCTATACCATCACTTCGGTCAACACCAGCTACAACGCGTCCTCCGCTTTGCTGGAGTCCCAGCCTTGGTGGGGAAACCAGTCCCTTGCTTTTTCACTCAATGAGATCTATTACCGAGCACAAAATTCGGGGCTCGTCCTGTTCGCGTACGGTTTGAGTGGAAACTACGTAAGCATTACTTATGGTAGCGGCGGTAGAGTTATTGATTGTCCTCAAGGCTGCCCGCAAAAAACGGGCAGCTACAGCTACGCCACCGGCAGCAGCGAAGTCATTCAGCAGGTCCAACTGACTCTGGGCTCGGTGGCCTCCTCCCTGGCCTCCACTGCAGCTGGCGTGAATTCGATCACCAGCAATATCAACATGCTTATGAATGGTGCCCATAGCCGTCCGCTGTCTCGCCTAGTCGAACCCGGCAAGAATACCGTTTGGTTCGGCGGCGACTGGGGCCGTGATGATCATGGGCGTCGCGAAGGATCCAGCGGCTTGGCGGAAATTGGGATTGGCCACAACTTTGGCTTCGCCCAACTTAATGCTACGCTCGGCCAGACTTGGGCACGCCAGCACCTTACAGACAACGGGCGTGTCGACGCGGATGGCCAATACCTCATGCTCGAAGCCATCGTGCCTGTTTATGAGCCCGAGAGAATCTATGCAACGCTGGGCGGTTTCGGTCACTGGGGGGAAAGCGACATCCGCCGTGGCTACATGAACATGGGTCGCAATGAAATCTCCAAAGGCAGCCCTAACACCAACACTTGGGGCGTACGTGCTCGTCTAGACTGGGTCGACGCCCTCACTCTGCACGAAACAGGCATTAGTCCGTATGTCGACCTGAGTTACACCCAGTCGCGTATTGACGGCTACACCGAGAAGAGCGGCACCTTTCCGGCCAGATTCGACGGCCAGAGCGACGACTACAGCGAAGCCCGCCTCGGCTTCAATACGCAAACACCCCTACCCCTTGCAGGCTTCAACTTCGTGAGCAACCTAGAAGCGGTCCATCGCTTCGAAGACCGCACCTCTGGCGTCAGTGGCGAGGTCACTGGTGTATTTGACTTCAGTTTGCCAGGAGAACAGGTACGCAACGACTGGGTTAAGGCCGGTGCGGGTATCGAAGGACTGATTGGGCCAGGAAAGGCTACGTTGATGCTCAACGGTACCTCAAAGAGTGAGATGCCCAACCTCTGGCTAGCCGCTTCGTATCAACTCACTTTCTAATCGACACCAGTAAGCTGTCCCGTATTGCATTGAACCGCATCGCTCTGAGCCCATTTGTAAACTCCCATACAAGCGGCATACCGCATTCATAGGAGGCGCCTGCACCCAAAAAAAGAGCTTTCATGTAGTCCCTCTACCCAATCATGTTTCGATTGTGCCTATTGTAGGCCTTGAAGGGTGAATGGCCCGCTTTTCTGTAGATAGTTTTGAGTGCCTGCTTCTGGCCGATTCTGTTGAAAAAGTCGGCTCTCTCGGATTGCCCGGAAGCTGAGCGGTGAAGGAGCCTGTTTTTCGCGCGGCTACGTGAAATCTGTGTCCGAATGCCTGTGCGGCCATTTAAGATTTCAATCTCATGCGCTTACTTTTCTGCCCTGAGAACCGCGTCCGACTTTTTCAACAGAATCGGCCGTTAGTAGACGCTCAGGCTCCTTAGTCTCGAGCACAATCCCACGTCCAATCGGGGAGAGGCATACCGATAACGGCGTCTTAAATTTCCCGAAAAAAGGTAGGGATGCGGAAGCGATCCGAAAAATTGCGGAAGCGATGAACAAACCGCAGACAATAAAAAACCCCGTAGACGTTAATCTACGGGGTTCTTAAGAGTGGAGGCCGAGGTCGGAATCGAACCGGCGTAGGCGGATTTGCAATCCGCTGCATAACCATTTTGCTACTCGGCCTCAAACGATCAATGCCCTGGTTGCTGGCACTCACCGCATACAAACTTGAGTGGGCTATGTGAAGCGCGCCCCTACTCTAACTCATTGAATACATTGAAGTTTTTATTGCTTCATTGCGTTCGATGGGCGCCATTATGTACTCATTTGCTTTTGCCTGCAACCCCTTGATTTCAAAAAATATTCTGCCTTGGCATCAAGGGCTTGCGTGTTTGCCCTACGCCTTGATGACCTGCGATTGGTACTGCGGATCGGCCTTGATCTGCGCTTCGATGATGGGCAGCGGGCGGAGGTTTTTCTCGGAGAATGCGCGTGTTTGGTCCTTTGCATATTTCGATGCGGGGTTGCTGGACAGGGAGAATGTCAGCACGCTTTGGGCCTGGGGGCCGTTGTCATCGAAGGTAACGATTTGCAGGTACTGGTGAGCCCGAGTTTGCCAATCACGCAGACTCCACCGTCAGATTAAACCGCCTCACACAGGGCAATGACCCCACCGTAAGAACGCAAAAACCCGCGAATAATTTAAGTGTGAAAGCTACTGCATCATTTTTCTACGCCACGATGGTGGCTAGCCTCACACCAGGACGCTCCCAGCGCTGATCGCCACCGTTACACATTCTGACAACCTGTAGAGCCCGCACGCGGAGCACGTGCGCAAAACAGACCATTTGCCCGACACCGAGTACGTGAGCAGTATCCGCGGCCGACCCAGCGAGGGTCACTTCACCCCCAGCCGAAAGCAGGCAACCCGTGACAAATTCACCCAGGAAATGCGCGATTTCTATACGCGCATGGCCGCCGACGGGCAGCCACCCCGCCCCGTTGTCCCGAATATCACCGCGCCAAAAAGAACTCCCGGTGTCATTGCCGATGCGCTTAGCACGGCGCCTGGCCTGGTATTTGGAGAATCCCACAACAACCTGGCCTCTTTGCGAACCTTGTATGACAACGTCGATCTGTTTGCTCAAAACAAGGTGAAAAAGCTATTCGTCGAAGGCCTCGTGTACGACAAAATAATGCGCTGGAAAGATGATGGCATGGGCAGGATCGGGCTCGCACACCGCCCCCCCCAACCAACGCCCGACCCTGGGTGAACTGTTGAAGAAATTCGAAGATAACCAGATCGAAATCGTGCCGCTCGATCATTTTTACTTGACCCGGCACAACGACGAACGCCACCTGTTTGGCGCCATCAAGACACCTGAGCAAGCCACACAACGACTCGAAGAGTTCAACTACTACGCCACCCGCACCATTGAGCAACACGCAGGCGGCGACAAGTGGATTGCACTGGTGGGGCGCCACCATGTCAATACCACCCAGAATGTTCCGGGGCTTTCCGAACTGACCGGCGGCACCGGTATCGCCGTGTATGAAAGAGCGGGACGGGGCACCTATGGCGTTCGCTCGGCAGACCCACGACCTGGCCCCTCAGGCACCCTCACCGCCTCGGATGAGTTGACCGGCGACCTACAGATTTTTGCAGGAGAACTTTGGCCCGCGTGACGGAAACAGAAGCCATAAGGCCCGGCATAACCACTTCAGCCGAGGCTTTGCTGGCATAGCGCGGTTTCGCGGGTAAGAAAAAGTACGCAGTACAGCGAGTGATCTGCTGATGGGTTGGTGTACCCAGCGGGAGGGTTATACACATTCAGGCGCGAAATGGCGGTTATCTAAGGCGACGGCGATGTGACAAAGCGGATACCGACAAAATTTCTACATCCGGCACTTCATTATTTGCATCGCTCGTTCGTCTTATTTAGGTAAGAGCGCCATCATTTTCCTGATCAGGCTCTGATAAGGAGTTTTTTGCATGTACAACTCGCAACTGCCCAAGGACGGACATTCACCGACCGCCGATGCCGCTTATGGCAGTGGCGCTCAAGCGTTTGGTGACGCACCCGAACAGCACGGCAATCAGCGCATTCGCCATTTGCTCAAGTGTTTTGGTTTGCGCACCAGCCTGATCCGGTTGAAAGTCATCGACGCCCTCCTCACCGCCGCCGGCAACCAGCGCACCCTCGGGGTACGCGGTGTACACAGTCATTTGCTGGAGCTGGGCATCCCGTTGTCGTTTCTCAGCGTGCGCGAGGTGCTCAAGCGCCTGTGCAGCGAAGGCGTGATCACCCTCAATGCCGATAAAAGCTACAGCCTCCATGAAGAGGCTGCCAAAGTACTCGAAGGCCGCGCCTGACTCACGCACTTGAATCAGAAGTTAGGCTTGACCTTGCGACGCATCACACCATTGATCACTACCACGGTTACCGCCACCGCAATGGCGATGTACTGGAACGTTTTTTCGCTGATAACCCCGGTGTTCTGCAGGTAGGACAGACCAAACATCGTCCCCAGTACGACCAGGGAAATCAGAATCGAGTATTTCAAACGTTGCTTTTGGGTCATGACGGGTTCCTGAGCCTTGAGAGTGTATCCACTTTGTATCGCCGAACATGCCAAGCACATACCCGTTTGCGGGGATGGAATCGGGTCGGCAGGGTCTCATGTTACAGGCGATGAAAAACTTTGGCTTGTCCGTCGCCTGATTGAACCTGTGTGCACCCAAGAGGACTTTGAAATGTTCCGTCGAATCACACTGTTGATTCCATTGTTGATCATCCTGAGCATGAGCGGCTGCATCATTTTCCCACATGGTGGAGGCGGCTGGCATGACCACCGTTACTACGGTGGCGGGCCCGGTTACTATCACCGCTAACCACCTCTGGGCCTCGCTTTTCTGCCGGAGAGCGAGACCGCTTCCCTGAGCAACGATGTGCCCATCGATATCAAGGCCTGCGTTGCAACCCAGTGTCAGAGCAGGCACACAACTCCACCAGCCAATCGACAAACACCCGTACTCGCTGGGACAACTGGCGGTGTGGCGGGTACAACGCCGTCAGCGGCAATGGCGGTGGCTGGATGTCCCTCAACACTTCCACCAACCTGCCCGCTTCCAGTTGCTGCCTGGCGTGGTAGTACGGCGCCTGCACCAGCCCATAGCCAGCTTCGCAGGCAGCGAGGTAACCGTCGGCGCTGTTGACTGCCACCTGCTTGGGCAAGTCCACCCGACGAATCTCCTCGCCCACCTGGAACTCCAGGCCGTAGCGCTTGCCACTGACGCTGGAAAAGTACTCGACCACTTGGTGGCCGGCCAGCGCGTCGAGATCGCCGGGCACGCCGAAACGTTGCAGATACCCAGGGCTGGCGCAGGTGACCTGGTCCATCATCGCCAGGGGCCGTGCCACCAGTGACTCATCAAGGGCCAGCCCACCGCGCAGCACACAATCCACGCCCTCGCGGATCAGGTCCACCGGGCGGTCGTTAAGGCCGATTTCCAGGTTGATCTGCGGGTAACGCGCGGTAAATTCCGGCAGTGCGGGAATCACCAGAAAGCGCCCGATCCCCGCCGGCATATCAATGCGCAAGGTGCCACGAGGGCTGCGCCGCGTGTTGGAGAACACCGCTTCGGTCTCTTCAAGGTCCGCCAGCAGGCTGACGCAACGCTGGTAGTACGCGGCGCCATCCAGCGTCGGGCTGACTTGCCGCGTGGTGCGCTGCAACAACTGCACGCCAAGGTGCGCTTCCAGTTGCTTGATCAAGATGGTCACCGAGGCACGCGGCAGTTGCAGGCTGTCGGCGGCCTTGGCGAACCCGCCCAACTCGACAATTCGTGTGAACACGCGCATGGCGTTAAATCGGTCCAAAGCCGGGCTTCCTCGTGGATTATTTAGATTTTCATAATAGTGATAGCGGTTTTAGCCGGTTTATCCCAGCGTTGTCGAGGACAACAATGCAGGCCTTTCCCCTCCAAGGAGCTGCACCCGATGTACACTCGACAACTCGGTAAAAACGGCCCTCACGTTTCCGCCATCGGCCTCGGCTGCATGGGCATGACGGACTTTTACACCACCGGCACCGACACCCAGGAAGCCATCGCGACCCTGCACCGCGCCCTGGAGCTGGGCGTCACCCTGCTCGACACCGCCGACATGTATGGCCCTCACACCAATGAGGCACTGATCGGCAAAGCCATCGCCGGCAAGCGCGAGCAAGTGTTCCTGGCCAGCAAATTCGGCTTCGTGCGCGACCCGGCCAACCCGGCGACACGTGGGGTGAATGGTCGCCCTGAATACATCCGCGAAGCCATTGACGGCACCTTGAAACGCCTGGGCGTGGACACCCTCGACCTCTATTACCAGCACCGCATCGACCCCCAGGTGGCCATCGAAGAAAGCGTCGGCGCCATGGCCGAACTGGTCAAGCAAGGCAAGGTACGTTACCTGGGCCTGAGCGAAGTGTCCGTCGCCAGCCTGGAACGGGCCCACAAGGTTCACCCGATCAGCGCCTTGCAAAGCGAATACTCGCTGTGGAGCCGTGACCAGGAAGACAACGGCTGCCTGGCAGCCTGCCAGCGCCTGGGCATCGCCTTCGTGCCGTACAGCCCGCTAGGTCGCGGTTTTCTCACCGGCGCCTTGAAAAGCCCAGAGGATTTCGCCGCTGATGACTACCGTCGCTCCAGCCCACGATTCCAGGGCGAGAACTTCGCGAAGAACCTGCTGCTGGTGGACCAGGTGCAAGCCCTGGCCCAGGAAAAAGGCGTAACGGCCGGGCAATTGGCGTTGGCCTGGGTACTCGCGCAAGGTGATTACCTGATTCCTATCCCCGGCACCAAGCAACGCAAATACCTGGAAGAGAATGTGGCGGCACTGGACATCACCCTGAGTGCTGCCGAGCTGGCAGCGCTGGCGTCGATCTTCCCGGTGGGCGCAACTGCTGGCCTGCGTTACACCGAAGCCGCGCTGGAGTTGATCAACCAATAAGCCTGGAGACGTGATGGGCATGCTGAATAAATAGCCGCAGAGCCGAAATATTCAGCATCCAACACGCTGACACCGCCAGCACGAAACATTTCGCACTAAGACCCTCGCAATCCAACGGAACACTTTCAACCAATCTGCCACGCAATGGGCAGCCCTGATACGTAATCAGGTATTTACCTCGTTGAATGTGAAGGTCCCCTATGCTAGCCCCCCTCGGTTATTCCCCAGCCACATACACCAACGCGCCACTGCCTAACGCCCACGATAAGCCCTTCTCGCCCTACGACCCCCCGTCCGATCTCACGCCAGGCGTCATTGACCGCAGAAAGCACCGCCTGCACACCGACGGCGACGTGAAAATCAGTCGACTCATTGACTGGAATACATTGGACCCCGAAAAACCGAAGATTACGAACAATTGGCTTTTAGTGGAAAGCGGTCACCATTCGGACCGTATCCACGTGCGCAGTTGGCCCGGTGACAAGCTGCAAATCCTGATCAACGACAAACCTTATTTTTTCGACATCAAAGAAAAACAAGGCCCGGCGCAGGACCTCTGGATCGATGCCCAAGGCGGTGATGACACCGTAATCATCGACGATGACGTCAAGCTTCGTGTGGATGTTGAAGGCGGCGACGGCAACGACTATATCCAGGCAGGCGGTGGCCGAAGCAGACTCTATGGCGGGCGCGGCAAGGACTTCCTGCAGTTGGGCAGCGGCCTCGGTTATGCCGAGGGCAATGAAGACGACGACACCATCGTCGGCGGAAGCGGCAATGCCGTGATGTATGGCAATAAGGGCAAGGACCTTCTCATTGGCGGCTTCGGCCCCGCCACCAAGCAGAGTTATCTGGACGGCGGCGACGACGACGATGCACTCGTTTCAGGCAGCGGCCATACGGTATTACATGGGGGCAATGGCAATGACCTCCTTATAGGGCACGACCGCACGACTTTCTATACAGGGAAAGGCCGCAACACCCTCTTGAATAATCAGCGCAACGACCTAATTTACGCCAACGCCAATGATCATTTCGACCGTACCCGAGGTTCGGTTTTCACCGAGGTAAAACCCAGCAACGCTGGCGAGCAGGGTTTCACCGTGGAAGAAGGACACCTGGGGTTCAAACAACGGGTCGCCGACGACTTCGAGTTCCTGCGCAGTTCGCCGCTAGGCCAGCAAACCCTGGCAAAAATGGATCAGCTCGCAGTGGAGAACGGCGCTAAGGTCACCATAAAACGAGGCTCCTCGGGCAACAATTCATACGAGTATAAGAGAGCTGAGCTGGGCGACCTGTCGCCTCAGGCAGAAGAAACTATTGACCCATCTGAGCGGGGATTCATCAAAAAAGGCGTTGCCGGCGCGCGCGCCAATCGCGCCGAAATCTATTTTGACCCCCAATCGACCATTGAAAGTACTGACCGCACCAATACAGCGGTTCCCGTCACCGCACTCTTTCACGAGATTGGACATGCCTACAATGGCGCCACCGGCACATTCCTGAGGGGCGGGACTACTGAACGTCTGGAATCCGGCCTGTCGGACGTCCTCCCGAATCTTGAACGCCAAGTCGTTGGCCTACCCAACAATGCGAAACCGTTTGACTTCGATAACGACCCGGCTACGCCACCGAGTGCGATCAATCCGAAACCCTTCACTGAAAACGGCCTGAACGAAGAAATGGGTAAACCGCTTAGGAAAAGTTACCTATTTGAGACCAGTGTTCAGGGCGACGGCCTCTAATACAGCGCTCACACGCCTGCCAGATACTGTAATGGGCAGGTTGAAGATCGCGGCGTCTAAATCCCCAGCCGCCAAAGCCTCGATAAATAGCGGTATCTCAGTAGACTGAGTAGCGAGGGATACGCACCTCCTCGCTACCCACTGTCCGAGAATAATGGCGTTCTTGCACCACCGTACCTAAAGCTCCTCCCGCCCAAGCCGATATCCCTACGAAGCTCTAAAAAAGCCGCGCCGACAATAAACGCTTCGTAAGGACGACCCCCATGCCCTCATTGCGCTCCATTCAAGCCCGCTACACCCTGTTTCTGGTGCTGTTCGTCCTGGTGCTATTTGTGTTGACGGTGGTGGGCATCGGCCGGTTGGTCGCGCCCACGTTGCGGCATACTGAAGAACAGGTGGTGCTCAACCGTATCGCCGAAGTGGCCGAACAGATCCAGGGCGAGCTGAATAAGGTTCAGGCCCAGCAACGCAGCATCACCCAGACCATCCCCCTGCTCGACAGCGATGCGATCGACAAGGTGCTGCCTGGCCTGGTGGATCAATACGGCGAGCTGAAAGTATTCGGCGGAGGGATCTGGCCGCTGCCTAACCAACGCACCCCCGGACGCAACAAGCACAGCACGTTCTGGCACCGCGATGCGTCGGGCAAGCTGGCAGTGAACACCTTCTGGAACAGTGACCCTGCCCCCAACTACTACGACCAGAGCTGGTACAAAGGCGGCCTTGCCGCACCGCGCGGTCAATGTGCCTGGGCCGCTGCCTACAAGGACGACGCCAGCCAGGAACCGCGCACCAACTGCGCCATGGCGATCCAGCGAGACGGCGCGGCGTATGGCGTCGCCACCATCGACGTGACCCTGGGCTTCTTCAATGACCTGGTGGCGAGCAAGGAAAAAGACATCGGCGGGCAAATGCTGATCGTCGAAGGCGACGGCAAGATCATCAGCAACAGCACGCGCATCAGCGGCCCGGTGGTATTGAAAAACATCAGCGAACTGAGCGGCACCTCGGCATTCGCCGCCCAGGTCAGCGCTGCCCTCGCCCACCGCGAGCAGAAACTACAACGCAGCGAGTTCGACAACCAGGGCGTGGCGAGCACCTTCTATATGCGCCCCATCGAAGGCACGCCGTGGTTCCTCGCCACCGCCCTGCCCACTTCGCTGATCACCGCCCAGCGCGACGATGTGCTCGGTTCCCTGGCCCTGCTGCAAATTCCCATGGTGTTGCTGCTGGTGCTGCTGGCGGCCTATGCGATCCACCAACTGGTGCAGCGCATGAACACACTGAAAACCAATATCGACGCGCTCTCCACCGGCGATGCCGACCTGACGCGACGCATCACCATCCGCGCCGAAGATGAACTGGGCGCCATCGGCCACTCGGTGAACCGATTTATCGTTTACCTGCAAAACATGATCGGTGAAGTGACCCAAGCCACCGGCGCCATGTCGACGAGCCTGGAGCAATTGCAGCAGACCTCGGCACAAGCCAACAAGATCCTGGTGCGGCATGCCTCGGAGACCGATCAGACCGTCACCGCCATCACCGAAATGAGCTCCACCGCCGACACCGTCGCGCAAAATGCCGCGCAAACCGCCGCCTTCACCCAGCGCGCCAATGAGCATGCCGACCGTTCCCGCGTGGTGGTGGGCGAAGCATCAAGCAGCGTCGGCGCCTTGATCGGCGAAGTCGCCAGCGCCACCCACACCGTGGAAAACATGCGCCAGGACGCCGCACGC